>CAIRDU010000393.1 GCA_903877395.1 uncultured Planctomycetaceae bacterium | reverse complement strand
GTCCAGTTGCTCTCGCGTGGTATGGATATCAATCTGGCCGCAGCCAAGCGTGACGGTGGGAATACCGTTGGCGGCCATCCAGTTGGCGTCGAGACCGCCGTTGGAAACATCGAGCCTCGGCTCGAGACCGATCGCGGCAACAGCTTCCTGCGCGGCTTTGACGCAGGGCTCGGCTTCGTTGAGCCGAAACGCCTCGTAGTCCAGAATGCTGTCGATCGTGACGCGTCCCGTTTGGCCTGTGACATTTTTGATCTGCTTGGCGGCATTCTGAAACGCCGCTTCGATGGCTTTCACGATTTTCTTCCGAAAGGCGGGGTCGTGGCCGCGAGCCTCTGCCCGCAACGTGGCTGAATCAGCCACGACGTTGGTCGCCGATCCGGCGTGGATCACGCCCACGTTGCTGGTGCCTCGCTTGCCGTTTTTGACAACCAAACCATGCCAGCCGTCTTTGATCAGCGACGCGATCGCCATCGCCGCAATCGACACTGCCGAAACGCCCTTCTCGGGCGACACTCCGGCGTGGCTCGGAATGCCCTCGATTGCGATGTCGAGACGGTAGCCGCCGGTGGCCCCAATCGTAATTTTCTCAACGGCCCCACCGTCGAAATTAAACGCCAACTGAGGCTTGCCAAGGTCTGAGGCACGAGCAAACCTCGCCCCCCACAGGCCGACCTCTTCTTGGATCGCAAAGAAGAACGTTAGAGGCGGGTGGGGCAGATTGCTGCGCAGAATCTGAATTGCCGTCGAGAGCACGACGGCCACGCCCGCCCGATCGTCGGCGCCGAGGCCCGTGGTGGGATCCTCGCTCTTAATATATCGGCCGACCACTACGGGCTTGGCACCCACGCATACGGGCACTGTATCCATGTGGGCCATCAAGAGCCGGCGAGGCGCCGACTGCAATCCCGGCAGCGTGCCGGGTAGTTTCACGATGAGGTTGCCGACATTGCCCTTCAACGGCGTGCGGGTGTGCGCGGAGTCAAAGGAAATCGAACTCTTGGGGCATCCCGCTTCGAGCAGCCACTGGCAGATGCGATCAGCCACTTCTTTTTCGTGCCCCGACACGCCTTGGATGCCGAGCAGGTCGAGCACAACTCGCCGCGCGACGGCCAGGTCGGGCTGGATCAAGTGGGGGGCGAGAGCACCTATAGCTGTTGCGTGCTGGGCCTGCTTGAGCGAGGCTTTGCGGGAGGCTTGTGCGGTTTTGTTTTTCGCAGTCTGTTTCTTTTTCTGGACGGGCATCTTTGTCACCGGTATCTTTTTGAAGGGAATGGTCATGCGGATATTTTTGGCGGGAATCATGCAGGGCTCACACGTTGCGGCACTGGTGCACGATCAAACGTATCGAGACACGCTTCGCGACCTCGTCCAGAACCATTGGCCCGAGGCCGAAGTCTACGACCCATTTGCCAACCACGCCACTTCCGTCGGCTACGATCGGCGGCAGGCGAGGGATGTGTTTGTGCGGCACGTGGAAATGTGCCGGGTCTTTGATCTCGTCATTGCCTACGTGCCGGAGGCGTCGATGGGAACGGCAATCGAGATGTGGGAGGCCAGCCAGCACGGTCGCACCGTCGTGACAATCACGCCGCTGGTGCACAACTGGGTGGTGCAACTGACAAGCCAAGCCGTCTATCGGGATCACGATGCTTTTGCCCACGCGGTTGTCTCGGGACAGATCGACCACCTGCTGGGCCAAACTTCTCAGCCGCAGCAGTAAGGACCAGTGAGCCAGTCTGCCCGCCATGCTGCACGCATGCGATCCCTTCAGCCTAGCGACGGTTGAGAGAGTGCATGCAGGCCTTGAGAATGGCGTCGGCAGATTCAAAGTCCAGCGGCCACACTTGGATGCAGAAGTCGTCGCGTGCGTTGGAATCACGGGCATCCATCTCCATCTCTGGAGTGAGCCACTGGTGCCTCAATAGATCTGCCGTAGGGGCATCAGTTGCGATCACGATTTCGGCTGAGCCCAGCGAGGCGGCTACCAAATCTCGCAGCGGTTCTGCGTGGGCCGCGGCGTTCAGATCGCAGATCGCCACATGAACGACCATCGGCACGCCTGTTTCAATCGCCAGTTCGGCCAGAATGCCCGCGTGCATGACGAAGATGACATCGGGAGTGAAGAGGTCGACGGCTTCGGCGATAGCCTGCCTGGCCGCTTCTCGCACCAACCCCAGCAGGCTCGGCGAAAGAGTGGCGACTGCATCCAAAAAAGATTGCGGCGAGCCGTTGCGAACGGCTTCCAAAAAGAGCATGTTGGCCGCAGCGATGTCGTGGAGATGGATTCCCTGCAATCCTGGCTTGTCGGATTCAAGGCTGGAGACAGACGTAGGACCACAGGCCATTGCGACGGCGCCACGTCGGGCCAGCAGGTGGCGAAAGGCATGCACGCGAGTGTTGGGCAGGTCGCAGCAGCCATGATCGATGAGCAGTACACGCATGGAAAATATTCCGCGATGCTTCGCCGGTGAGCCTGCAGTGTTCCTAAGAGACTCTCACACCAAACCGCCCCAGCGGGCAACCCAGAGCGAGGCAGCCATCCAAACGGCCGCCCCCCAGTCGTCTGCCATAATACCCAGTCCAGCAGGCAGATGTTCCAACCGGCGGCACGGAAAAGGCTTGGTGATATCGAAGAGCCTGTGCAGCAGGAACGCCAGCACCAAGAGCACAGGCGATCGAGCCGCCGCAGGCACAACCAGAAGCCCAAGGGGCAGGCTTGCCATCTCGTCGTAAACAATCGCTCCGGGATCGCTGCCGCGGCTAAGACGGCTAGCGGCCAACGAACACAACGGGATGCCCGCCACGTTGATCACCATCAACACGAGGGCTTCAACGGCCGTGGCGGAGGCCGTCGAAAGGGCCAGCCCGCTCGTGGCTGGAGCCAGCAAATTGCCCAACAGCGCGGAGATCAACACGCCAACTGCGGCGCCGAACGTGCCTGGCGCAAATGGAATCCTGCCGATGCCGCCGCAGGTGGCGACGAGTACGGCTGGATCAAACCAGTTGGGCATGGCCGCGGCAGGGTGCGTAGAGGATTGCATGGCAACGCCATCCTACGCTTGTTCGACGATCCCGTTCAGCTTTTCTGAATCCGGCAGGATCCGTTCGGGAGGCAGCGGCCCGTGAGTCGCAGGCGGTTGCGGGCAAATATGCGGTAGCCCACGTCAGCCAGTTGCTTGATCCCGGGCCAAGCCGTTGGGGCCATCAGCCACCCCAAGCCGACGGCTGCGTAGAGCCGGCGAAACACCTCCACGCCGATGACCCACGTGCCATCCGGCAGCCGAGCGTGAATCTCGGCCATGAGTTGCTCGAATGTTTTGCCGGTCGCTTCGGAATCGAAATCGGACGCAGCAATATCGGTAAAACGAATCCGTTGCCCAGCATCTCTCCGACGCAGCATGTTGATTTCCCGCATGCACAGCGGGCAGTCGCCATCGAAAAACACTTGGATGGCAAAGGGGGCTTCAGAGCCCGCGATTGGGAAGCCATGGCCTGCCTCGCGGGGAGTGGCTGGGGGTTCACAGATGTGTAAGAGCGGCGATAGCGTTGCCATGTGGGTATGATACGATCCTTGTGGCAACCGGCCACTCTGGCGAAAAATCGCGAAGGGTTTTCATGGACACAACGACTTCACAACCCGCTGAGCCCGCCGCCACAGGAATCCCGCTGGCCTCCGAGTCACGGATTCCAGAGCCACTGGGACCGTTGCAGTTGGTGGAGTATCCCCATCCAGCTCTGCTGCGACCGGCTCGGCGGTTGGTGCGAATCGATGATGCCGTGTGCGAAGCTGTCGAGCAGATGTTTGAGATCATGTACGAGTCGGTTGGCATTGGGCTGGCAGCCAATCAGGTGGCGCTTCCCTACCGGCTCTTCATTGTGAATCTGGAGGCGCATTGCGACGCGGGCGAGGAACTGGTCTTTATCAATCCATCGCTCAGCCGTCCTCGCGGGACTGCGGTGCAGGAAGAAGGCTGCTTGAGTCTGCCGGGACTGCGAATGGATGTGCGTCGGCCGGAGCGAGTGGTGATCGATGCATGGTCGCTCGACGGCACGCCGATTCATCTGGATCTGGATGGCATGCTTGCCCGCGTGGTGCAACACGAATTCGACCATCTGGAGGGCCGGCTGTTTACCGATCGGCTGCCGGAAGCCGCTGCCTTGGAGGCGCGTCGCTCTTTAGAGACTTTCCGCGAGGTGTTTGAAGGCCAGCAGTCGCGAGGGGAACTGCCAGCAAGCAAGTCGCTGCTGGCCCGGTTGGACCGGCTTGAAGCAGATCGCTGCGCTGGCCCCAACGCACATGCGTGACACCCATGCACGCAACTGCCATCCCAGAGATCGCCAAACGAAACATCCAGCCACTGCGGATTGTAGTGATGGGCACGGGGCCGTTTGCAGTGCCCATGTTCCAGGCATTAGTGCAATCGCCACATGAGATTGTGGGCGTCGTTACGCGGCCCAACCGAGCGGCCCCAGGCCGTCGACCGCCCACCAATCCGCTCCGGGAGGCGGCCCTGGCAGCGGGTTTATCCGTGCTGGACCCCGAGCGAGTCAACGACGACGCCTCCGTTGAAGCGATCCAGCGGCTGGCCCCGGACTTGCTTGTAGTGTGCGACTACGGGCAGATCCTCTCGCCTAGCGTGCTTGGAACCGCGGCCTACGGCGGAATCAATCTGCACGGCTCGCTCCTGCCTCGACACCGCGGCGCGGCGCCTGTGCAGTGGGCAATTTTAGAAGGAGACCCGATCACGGGAGTGAGCGTGATCCGCATGACGCCCACGCTCGACGCTGGCGCCGTGCTTGTGGCCCGCGCCACGCCTGTCTATCCGCGAGAGACGGCCGCGCAACTGGAACACCTGCTGGCCGAACTGGGCGCCGGTGCGACGCTTGAAGCAATCGAACGACTGCAGGCGGCCAGATCGCTCGGCGCAGCCGACACTCAGGCCGATCCAAGTTCGGACGATACGATTGGCACTCCACAAAATCCACTCCATGCCACCCGCGCCCCCCGTCTCACAAAGGCCGATGGAATCGTAGACTGGTCGCTACCTGCTGTTCGCATTGAACGGATGCAAAGAGCGATGGATCCATGGCCGCGGATCGCGACGTTTCTTTCCGGCCGCAACACTGGCCATCCGCCGTTGCGGCTGGTGCTCGAAGATGTGGACGTGGCTGAAGTGGCCGAAACAGCGTCGAATAGCCGGCCAGGCACCGTGCTGGCAGTAGGCGACCATGGCATCGTAGTGGCCTGCGGAGAGGGCACGTCGCTAGTGATTCGTCGGCTGGTGCCAGAAGGTCGTCGCAGCATGTCGGCGGCGGAGTTTCTGCGGGGTCACAGTCTTCTGCCAGGGGCGATTCTGGGCAGCGGCTCAACGGAATGAGCCGAATGGAAAACGTGTGGCAACACGTGAAGCCAAACCACATGACACGTTGAAAGTGTGTCATGGTGATCATTAGAATCGGATCCATGCCCAAGCAACTGTGGATCGAAACAGTCGGATGCCAGATGAACGTGCTCGACAGCGAGCTGGTTGTGGCGGCACTGCGCCGAACGGGCTGGGAGATGGCCAAGACCTCTGCCGATGCCGACGCCATCTTCTATAACACCTGCAGCGTGCGACAGCATGCCGAAGATAAAATTTATTCGGCGCTGGGTCGGATCCGGCTGGCAAAGCAAGAACGGCCCGGGCTCGTGGTGGGCGTGCTGGGCTGTATGGCCCAGAAAGATCAAGCACTGATTCGGAAACGCGCCCCGTGGGTGGATCTGGTTGTCGGGCCTGGGCAGTTGCATCAGGTGCCGGCCCTCGTGGATGGGATTCTGGCCGGCGGAGGCCCACGGCTGGAAGTGAGCCTAGGCCGCAAGGCAGGCAGCCGCGACACCGTGGCCAGAAGTTTTGAAAGCTACGATCCCGATCGCGATCCCACGATGCGGCCGACGCCGTTTCAGGCATTCGTGCGGACGCAGACGGGCTGCGACAAATTCTGCGCCTTTTGCGTCGTGCCGCAGGTGCGGGGGCCAGAGCAGGCGCGTCCACCAGAGGCCATCCTGGCCGAGACACACAAACTCGTGGCCGAGGGCTGCCGCGAGATCACGCTCATCGGCCAGACGGTCAACAGCTACCGGTGGACCGAGGGTGACCGGACCACGCGACTGGCCGATCTGCTCGCACAACTCGACGGAGTGCCGGGCTTAGATCGGATTCGGTTTGTGACGAATTATCCTCGCGATATGACAAACGACCTCATCGCAGCGGTGCGGGATTTACCGAAGGTTTGCCACTCTCTACACGTACCTGCGCAGCACGGCTCCGATACGGTGCTCGCGCGGATGAAGCGAGGCTACACGATTGGCGAATACATGGAGATGCTCGGTCGCGTACGGGAAGCGTTGCCGCATGCTGCGGTAACGAGCGATTTTATCGTTGGCTTTTGCGGCGAGACAGACGCAGAATTTCAGCTCGCGCTGGATCTCGTGCAGACAGCCGACTTCAAAACCAGCTTCATCTTCAAATACAGCCCTCGCCCTGGTACCAAGGCTTTTGAGCGACAGGCCGACGATGTGCCCGAAGCGATCAAGAAAGTACGGCTTCAACTGCTGATGGAGGCGCAGGCCGATGTGAGCCTTGCTGGTAATCTGTCGTTTGTCGGCACGCGTCAGCAGGTGCTTGTTGAGGGCCCTTCTGTGTGGGAAGAAAAACGCGAGTCGGCTCCGAGCCCCAGCGGTATGGCCCAACTCACCGGCCGCACAGCATGCGATCGGATCGTTGTGTTTGACGGGCCGCCTCGGCTTATCGGCCGGCTGATCGATACCAACATCACCTCCGCTGGCGCGTGGACGCTTACTGGAGTTGTAGCTGATGGATTGGCAGATGCCGTGCCGCTGGATGCGTTGGAAACCGAGGGCTCTTTGCCGACGGAAAGAGTTCCGTCGAGCGAACAAAGCGGCCAGCCACCAGTTCGTTCAACGCAACTCTACACCCAACAACTCTACGACATCGCTCTGGCAAGCACTGCCTTGCCCTCGCAACCGAGCGTTCCACCGGGGGTGTGATGTGCCCGAAAAAAGCGTCGATCTTCCATTGCTTTCAGTGGACGGTATGCGGCGATTGCTTGATGATCCGCTCGCGGCTGCCGAGTGGGGGCGGGCTGTGGGGCTGGACGATCCGCATGCGGCTTCTCGGTCGCTCGTGGGACTGTCAGTCCACGGACTCACGCTAGACCTGTTGGCATTTCTTTGCACACAACTCGCGCATCTCTTGCCCCATGTGAGCGACCCAGACCGAGTGCTCGTGGCGATCGAACGATTTATCTGCAACGTTCGCAGCCCGCTCTCGACCGGCACGCTTTTTCAGCGAGATCCACAGGCACTCGAGATTCTGCTAAAGATTTTTTCAGCCAGCCCATATCTTGCGGAATTAGTGATCGGTGATCCGGAAGCGTGGGAACAGGTGCGGATCGGGCAGGGGCGACCGGAAAGCTCCGCCTCGTTGGCCGCAACGCTGGCCACGGAGATGGCGGCTGCCACCGATCCAGACGCCGCAATGCGCGCGATCCGACGGTTCAAGCGGCGGGAAACGCTCCGGATTGCGTATGGAGATACCGTGGGCGGGCAGCGGCTGGAAACCGTTGTTTCGCAGATTTCCAACGTGGCAGATCTCATCGTGCAGGCCGCAGTACGAGTGGCTGTCGCACGCCTCGAAATCCTGCGGGGAATTCCCCGCGGACCTGATGGCCAACGGGCCACGCTGGCGGTGCTGGCGCTCGGCAAACTCGGCGGCAGCGAATTGAACTACTCAAGCGATATCGATCTGGTCTGCGTCTATTCGGCCGACGGCAAGGTGGAGGGGCCGAAGCCCTGCAGCAATCAAGAGTTTTTTGAGCGGGCGGTGCGGGAAGCTGTGCGTCTGATGGCCGAGCCAACAGATTTGGGTTTTGCCTACCGAGTTGATCTGAGACTGCGGCCGCATGGCGTGCAAGGCCCGGCATGCTTGTCGCTCGATACCACGCTGCAGTATTTCGATCAGTCTGGCCGTACTTGGGAGCGGCAGGCGTGGGTCAAGGCCAGAGCAGTGGCCGGCGACGAGTCGCTCGGAAATCGGCTGCTGAAAGAGTTGGAGCCGTGGGTGTACCGCCGCTGGCTCTCCCGGGCCGACATCAGCGGCATCAAGGCACTCAAGCGGCGGATCGAACAGCACGCTATCCGCGAGGGCATCCAGGATGCCGACTTGAAAACAGGCCGAGGTGGCATTCGGGATATCGAGTTTACAATTCAGTTCCTGCAACTCTTAAATGGCGGTGACACGCCCAGAGTACGCACAGCCAACACCTTGGAGGCGATTCGCCGATTGGCAGAAACGGGTGCCCTTACCGACCAAGAACGCGAAATCCTAGAACGCACCTATACGTTTTTGCGAACAGTCGAGCACCGCTTGCAGATTCTCTACGATCGCCAGACACATCTGATACCAGCGTCGCCCGTCGAATTCGCCCGGCTTGCCGTCCGCAGCGGCTACGGCCGGGAGCCTGGGGCCGTTCGGCGATTTCAGGCCGATCTGGCCGAGGCCACCGATATCAATCGACGGATTCTCGATCACCTTTTGCACGATGCTTTTCCGGACGAACATGCGCCAGAACCTGAAGTGGATCTCGTTCTGGATCCAGAACCCTCGGATGCATTTGTGCATGAGGTGCTCTCGCGCCACGGCTTCCGGGATATTCCGGCGGCCGCCCGCGCACTGGTATCGCTTGGCGAAGAGCAGGTGCGATTTCTTTCCACACGGCGGTGCAGGCATTTTCTGGCCGCAATCGCACCGCGACTCTTGGCAGCCATCGCCCGCACGCCCAATCCCGACGCCACGCTCCTAAATCTTGGCAGCGTGAGCCATTCGCTCGGCGGCAAAGGAATGCTCTGGGAACTGTTCAGCTTTCATCCAGCGTCGCTGGATCTGACTGTGCGGCTTTGCTCGTCTAGCCCGTTTCTGGCCAAACTGCTCATTCGCAATCCAGGCATGATCGACGAACTGCTGGATAGTTTGGTGATCCAGCAACTGCCCAGTCCAGAATCGCTGGAATCAAACCTTCAAGAACTCTGCAAAGGGGCTGTCGAGATCGGCCCGATCTTGTATGCCTTCAAGGCATCGCAACAGTTGCGAGTGGGGGTGCGAGACATCCTCGGCAAGCTGGATGCGAGCCAGACGACTGCGGCGTTAACGGCCATCGCCGTGTCCATTCTGCGAATGATTGTGTCGCATGAGGAAGCGAAACTGATTGTACGCCTCGGCGAGCCGATGGCCGGGCAGGGCGAAACGGTTGGATTGCGGGCTGGGGCTGTCGTGCTCGCGATGGGAAAGTGCGGTGGCCGCGAGATGAACTATGCCAGCGATATCGACATCGTTTTTCTCTACGACAACGACGGTATTTCATTTCCAACGCGGCGGTCGCGACGTTCCACGGAGAGCACGACCAATGCCCATTTTTTCAGCGAGCTTTCTCAGCGCACACTCAAAGTCTGCAATGCGTTGACACCGCAAGGCAGGCTCTACGAACTCGACTCACGGCTGCGGCCCAGCGGCCGCAGTGGCGCGTCGGCAATGGGACTGGATGACTTCGCCAAGTACTTCGCAGCAGATGGCCCAGCGTCCGTCTGGGAGCGGCAGTCGCTGGTGAAGGCCAGGGTTGTCATTGGCTCGCGGGCTGCGGCCACCCGTGCCATGCAGATCGCGGCGAGTGCCGCGTACGACCGACAGTGGACAGCCGATGAAGTCGAGGCGATCCGGCAGATGCGTTTTCGAATGGAACAGGGTGCGCGTCCGTCGAATCTCAAGCGAGGCCCCGGCGGCGTGGTGGATATCGAGTTTGCCGTGCAGATGCTGCAGTTGGTGCACGGCGGCAGGGAGTCGGGGCTCCGCACGCCCGAAACGCTGGCGGGCCTCCTGGCACTGCGAAAGGCCGGCCATCTGGCAGATGAGCCGTGTGCCTTTCTGGAGAAGTCCTACCGCACGCTGCGGGCCATCGAGGGCCGACTGCGGCTCCTGGATGCCGTCGATAGACACGATTTTCCTGCCGATGCCGAAGAGCAGCGAACGCTGGCGCACCTGCTGGGCTACACACATCCCGACGCTTTAGTGGACGACGTGCAAGCTATCACAGGCCGCACTCGCCGCGAGTTTGATGCCATCTTTGATCGTACTGTGGCAGCCTTGCGCTGAGCGGCACGACCTGCCCCTCTCAGCCCATCTCGGCTTCGATGCCGGTGAACGTGAGTGCGCGAGTTGCTCCAGAAGAACTCACGGAAGAAGCCAGCGGACCGCCAGAAAGCCGCCCACGAGGAGCACGCCCAGGACAACCGTGACCACTTCCAGATAGCGTTCCAGAAAGTCTTTTGCGCGGTGGCCACACAGACGCATCACCGCGGCCACGATAAAAAATCTCGCACTGCGGCCCAGCGCCGAGGCGACCACAAGCGTGGTCAGCGGCACTCCAAACACGCCGGCGGCAATCGTGAATATTTTGTAAGGAATCGGCGTGAACGCCGCTGTAAAAATCGCCGCAAAGGCATTGGATCTGTAGAGCGACTCTACCGCAGCAAACTTGTCGTGCGAAAAACCGGGGACATACTCGAAAAACAATGGCCCCACGAATTGCCACAAGCCCCAGCCAATCGCCCAGCCCGCAATCCCTCCGGCAACGCTGGCCACCGACGACACCGCTGCGTAGAGGAAGCTGCGCTGTGGGCGTGCCACCGACAGGGCAATCTGAAGAACGTCAGGAGGGATCGGAAAAAAAGAGCTTTCGGCAAACGAAATCACTGCCAGTGCCGTGAGCCCATGCGGTGAGTCGGCCCACGAAAGCACCCAGTCGTAGAGCCTTCGGATCGGCCCACGGTGACGGATATTGAATTCTGGGGTGTGCATCAATGTTTCGGTTGCTCAAAACTGCTTGTGGGAACCAATTTGTGGGAACCAATCGGCGTTTGGTTGGCCCAAATCAGTACCTGATCAGTGCGGGATCATAGCAGCCCGTTTCAAAAGTCATCCCCGCCATTTTTTGGGTTGGAAAACTGCGGATTTCCGGGGGTGTTTGTCGCCGGCCCATGGAGGGCCAAGCACGCCAGAACGACTGGGATCACCAGCGACGCTGCCAAGGCCAGCGGTAGCCATTCGGAAGACTGCCCAGTGGCACCCACGAAACTCCATGCCAATGCGATCGCAAAATTGCCGGCGGCGGCCGCTGGGAAAAATTCCCGCAGCCGCATGCCCGCACCGCCGGCAAACAATGACGCTGCCTCGGCCAACAGGGGCAGCGGCCGCGTCAGTACAATCAGCAGCGGGCCGATCCGCTGCTCGTGTCGCTGGAGTGCGGCACGTTCTGCCGGGTCAAGTCGTTCCAAAGCGCGTCCAGCGGCCCTCCGGCCAAGCCACCAGCCAGCAACCGCGCCGATCGTCAGGCCCAGCCACGCGCAGGCTGTGCCTGTCACCACTCCCAATTCGGCGCCGCCCAGCGTGGCAACCATGCTCGACGGCACAGGCAGCAACAGATCAACTGCCAGCACGGCCACCTCCATCGCCGCTATCACCGCAGGCGTCGGATGGGGATCGATTGCGCGAGCAACCATCTGATCCAACCGTGCACCGAATGCTAGGAATGGAACCAACGGGACGGCCACTGCTGCGAGCGTTAGAAGGGCGAGCAGGCGAGCGGTACGACGCATGAGGTGTAGGTTGATGGGGAGCGAGAGGGAGCAGAGACTTTCAAAGAGAATACATCAGGATGGCGATTCCCTCCCGGAATACTTTCCGACCGGCTCCTCACGCGGAACAGATCCACAAGCAGGTCGTGCGAAGGTGTTACAACGAGGTAGACAGCCAGCGACAGGATGGCTAAGTCGCGAGCAGTATGGTGAGGCGAGAG
>CAIRDU010000392.1 GCA_903877395.1 uncultured Planctomycetaceae bacterium | reverse complement strand
CGACCGACCCGAGGCTCTCACCTCGCTCACGAGGATTTTTCTCACTGGAGTATAGCGACTGCTGATCGCGGCGGCGGGCGCGACATGTGACGACGACACGCCGAGAACTGCGCGCCCGCGGCTCGGCGCCGTCTCCTTCGTCCACCGCTTCGGCTCGGCCCTCAACCGCCATGTCCACCTGCACGCGTGCGTCACCGACGGGGTGTTTCGGCAGGGGGCCGATGACGACCGGGCAATCTTTCAGGCGTCACTCGACGAGCTGCCGGTGATCGACATCTACTTGCTGTGACCGCCGCAACCAGCCTCGCGTTCATCTGGTCGATCGCTCATCGCGGGTTCGACGCTTGTGGAAGTGCCGTTGACCGGGCTATCCTTGGAGTACATTATGAAGTCGCCCGCCATGTGTTCATCAGACGGGCCGCTTGTGGCTGCAAGTTTTCCACGTGCAGGAGAGACAAGATGGAATCTTGTCGCCACGGGGAACGAGCCGAACGAGCAACCCAGCGTCGTTTTTCACACGGCTGCCCAGACAGTTCAGCTTCATAGTACGGTCAGAAACCGAATCGCATTGTTTGGCCTAACACGCAGTGGATCCATCGCATGCACATGACCCGACGCTCAGCCATCCATCGGACCGCGGCCCTCGGGCTCGGTGCGGCGGTGTCGACCCTTGTATCCGCTCAGGCTCAGCCTGCCGTCAGCAACGGCGACCGCAGGCTGCGGGTGGCCGTCGTCGCTCTGGGCCGCGGGATGGCACACGTCAATACGATCCTGTCTCTGCCCGATGTCGACATCGCCTACCTTGCGGAAGTCGATCCGCAGCGGCTCGCCATCGGCATGAAGACCGTGGCGGCAAAGCAGGACGCGGCCTGTAAGGGCGTCGTCGATTTTCGGACGTGCCTCGACGACACATCGCTCGACGCCGTTTTTATTGCAACTCCAAACTTCTGGCACACGCCCGCGGCGGTGCTGGCGATGAAGGCTGGCAAGCACGTCTATGTCGAGAAGCCCGGTAGCCAGAATCCGCACGAGGCGGAACTGATCGTGGCCGCGGCACGCCGGCACAATCGCCTCGTGCAGATGGGCAACCAGCGTCGCACGTGGATGCGCGAAGCGATCGAAGCTCTGCACGCTGGTCCAATCGGCGAGGTGCGGTTTGCCCGAGGCTTCTATTACAACGGCAGGCCGACGGTTCCTCGGGCCCCAACCGCGACGGACGCGGCATTCAACCTCGATCTCTGGCAGGGGCCGGTCGCGGACGAGCCCGATCGCGACATTCGGCGGTTCATCCACTACGACTGGCATTGGCTCTGGCACTGGGGCAACGGTGAACTTGGCAACAACGGGGTTCACGTGCTGGACGTGATGCGCTGGGGGCTGAAGACTAGGTACCCCACACGCATCAGCTACACCGGCGGCCGCTACTGGCACCGCGACAAGCAGGAAACGCCCGACACAGGCACAGCGGTGTACGACTTCGGAACGACTGGCATGGAATGGGTACAGAGCAGCTGCATGCCGCGGTCTGCCGAGAAGCCACTGGGCGAATGTGTGTTCTATGGGGATGGCGGCACGTTCGCCATCAACGGCTCAGCGTGGACGGTGTACGATCCGAAGGGCGTGCAGATGGGGGAAGGCAAGGGACCCGGGGGCAAAGACGCGGCGCACATCGGAAACTTTCTGGAAGCGATCCGCGGCAACGCCGGTCTCAACAGCCCCATCGACGAGGCACAGGTCAGCACGATGCTCTGCCATCTGGGCAATATCGCCTACCGCACCGGCACCGTCGTGCAATGCAATCCCGAGACCGGCAGGCTGCTCGACAATCCGGCGGGCGAGAAGCTCTGGAAACGGCCCTACCGTCCGGGCTGGGAGCCGACGCTGTGATGTGGCTGCACAGGAACGACGCGGGACCTCAGCGGGTGGCTCGCCGGGGCGATTGCCGGCGGCGTGCTGCTGTCCGTGGCCGGTGTCATCGTCACCCACGATTCGCAAGTAGGCCTCATGCACGAGTGCCGTCGCCTGCAAGGTCTAGCCACCCGGCTCACCCCGTTTGATGGCGTTGAGGATTTGAGTGACTTCTTCGTTCATGTTCTGGACGCTCAATGGAGTTGGCTGTGGAACGCGCGGCTGACGCAGCCGTTGTTGGCTTGCGCGACTGTCGCCGCGAAATCGGCAAGGTAGCCGCGTGCGTGTTTGATCGTGGGAGCCTGCCACGCTTGGCGACGTCGGCCGAGTTCTTCGTCGCTGACATGCAGCGTGATCGTTCCGGGCATCAGGTCAAAGCTGATCTCATCGCCGTCATGGACCAGGGCGATCGGGCCGCCGAGGGCCGCCTCGGGGGCGCAGTGAACTCCAATCGCTCCGTGCGAGATGCCCGAGACACGCGTGTCGGAGATCAGCGCGACCTTGCCGTTGAGTTCGGGAACGGAGAGTGCCGACGCAGCCAAGACGACCTCGGGCATCCCGGCGGCGACGGGGCCTTGATACCGCAGCACGATGACGTTGCCAGGGCGAATGCGGCGTTGTTCGACCGCGTCGGAGACATCGCGTCCGCTCTGAAAGCAGATCGCCGGGCCACGGAAGCGAGGTTCACTGAGGCTCGACACCTTGAAGACGATGCCGTCGGGAGCGAGATTGCCGAAACAGACCTGCATATCGGCGAAGGCCTTGAACGGCGCATCGATCGGCGCGAGCAGGTCTTGTCCGACGGGCGCGTCGCTCGCTCCGCCCACGTTCTCGGCAATCGAGCGGCCGGTCACGGTGAGACAACTACCGTCGATCACGCCGGCTCGGATGAGATGCTTGAGCAGCACCGACGTTCCGCCGAGCTTGTGCAGATCGACCATCGTCTTCGTCCCGCGCGGGGCGAAGCTGCACAGCACCGGTGTCTTCTTGAGAAGGCTCTGTAAATCTTTGAGTGTGAAATCGACTTGAGCCTCCCTCGCCAAAGCCAGCAGGTGCAACACCGCGTTCGTCGAACCTCCGGCCGCCGCGATTGTGGCCGCAGCGTTCTCGAAGGCACGCCGCGTCAGAATGTCTCGCGCGCGGATATTCTGTTCGAGTAAGCCGCGAATCAGTGGGCCCGCGTTCAGGCAGTCGGCTTGTTTGGCAGGATCGATCGCGGGGATCGAACTGCTCTGAGGCGGCATCAGACCGATCGCCTCCATCGCGAGGCCCCACGTGTTGAACGACGCCGCGATGCCGCAGCCCCCCGGTCCCGGACAGGCCACACGCCGAATCTCGTCGGCCTCCGACTGCGGGATCGCGCCGACCGAGGCCGCCGCCTGCGAGTCGTACACGTCCAAAATCGTCACGTCCTTGCCTCGGTAACAACCTGGCTGAATGCTGCCACCACTGAGGATCAGGCCGGGATAGTTCATTCGCGCCAACGCCATCGCGAAACCGGGGCCGTTCTTGTCGCAATGGTGCAACCCGACCATCGCGTCGTAGCAGTGAGCCGACACGACGCACTCGGCCGAATTCGCGATCAGGTTTCGCGAAACGAGACTCGCCCCGCCGCCTTCCAGACCTTGTGTCAAGTTGTCACTCACGGCAGGTGTTCCGAACGGAAAGCCAAGCATCCCGGCCGCACGACAGCCTTCCGCCACTCTGCTGCCCAACTCGTAAGCGTGTTGGTTGCACAGGTTCCCTTCGAGCAGCGGAATGCCGATTCCCACTTGCGGCTTGTCGAAGTCGGCCTCGGTCATTCCGAGGCCGTGGAAGAACGCCGTCACTCCCCGCTGCCATCCATGGGTCAGTTGTCGGCTATTCCAATTCAGAACGGTCATGTGAGTCGATTCCTGTAGTTGTCCGTGGTGACTGCCGATGCGGGCGAATGTGTAGTGCGCATGGAGTTTATACCTCACGCGATGGAGACTTGATCGGTTCTTTTCTGGTCTGGGGCGGGCGCATTCAGCTGCGATACATCCGACGCGATACGGCCGGTGCTAGATGTCCGGTGCTAGAAGTCAGCTAGGCGATACGGCAGTTGTGCCGCCGACGGCTGCGCTGTGAATCGTCGAGGCAAGCCCACTCCGCTCTTCTAGCGAAGGAGCGACGATCGAGCGGCCGTTGGATCAATCAACGGGGCGACATGCGCGGCAATGAAGCCGTGTCGAGTCCACCCGTAATGGCCGCCGGTGTGGCCTCCTTCGAGCATCGAGAGCGTATAAGGATGCTGGTGCAGGTGCGAGGCGTGCAACTCGCGTTGGGTCGCGTCGGCCGATCGGCTTGGACGAAATCCCACGGCCCCGCCTGCGAGCCCGTGGGTGCCATCGGTGGTGCCGACAATCGAGCACGCCGCCATCATAATCGGCACGTCGTACTGGGAATAGAAGTTGTGAATACCGCGTTGGGTACGGCTCAAGGCGGGTCCCAGATCGTAGCTCGACGATAAGGTCGGCGCCAGTAAAATGGCGCTGGAAATTTTTGTCTCCGCGGGCAGTGCTTCGAGTGCCCATACGGCAATGCCACCTCCGCCAGAGTAGCCAATGAGGTGGACCGGTCGGCCTGGGTATTGCTTCTGGTATCGCACGATCTTGGCAACCACCTCGCGCGCCTGCTCTCGATTCCGCTTGGTGGCTCGCAGGTTGTAAGGCACCATCAAGATGCCGGATGGAAACTCACCGATCGGCCAGGCGTATATTTCAATCGCTGAATTGATCTGGGCATTGATGAGTCCATCCACGATGCCGTGATCCGCCGCCGTTTCACCCCACGATCCGGGCAGGATCACGATGAAGCCGCGGTCTATTCGGTCAGCTTGCCAGAATTTTGAACGCTTGTCGGCTTCGGGAGCCGTTGCCGTTGTTTCGACGGTGGTAGCGATCGCTGTTGCAGTGATGCCACAGAGGCCACCAAGGCAGAGCACGCCAGCGACGATGGCCCTGCAATAGTATCCTCGCAACGGGGCCCCTCCGGCATACAAGTCGGTTCTCTGAAGGGGTTATCGACCGCGACAATCCGCACAGATTCTCTTTTGTGCCAATGCCCTGTCAGCAAACCCAAGAGGCCGAGCCTTTGCAACCGGCAGGCTTTGCCAGAACTCTCCGAGCCGAAGAGATCGTGGCATGCGGGAGCAAATGGTTTGCCCCCGCATGCGCACAGAATCAACGGATGCCTAACGCACTTCGATCAGTTCGACCAAGAAGTGGAGTTGGGCGTTGGCTGGAATCACTGGCGGAGAGCCGCGGGTACCGTAGCCCAGCTTGCTCGGGATCAGGAGTTCGATCATGCCGCCGTTGCCCACCAACTGCATTCCTTCGGTCCATCCGGGAATCACACCACTGAGCGGAAATTCGATCGCTTCGCCTCGCTTGTAAGAGCTGTCAAAAACCTTGCCGTCGTCGAGCCAGCCGTGGTAGTTCACTTTCACGGTGTTGGAAGCTTTGGGGCTGGCACCTGTGCCTTTGCGAAGCACGCGGTATTGCAGCCCGGAAGGCGTGGCGGCAAATGTTCTGGGAGCATCGGCGTCGATCTTGCCGGCACCGGCGGGGAGTTGCGGATGGAGCACTTCGGGTGGGGCGGCAGACACGGCATTCTCCAAAAGAAGGGTGAAGGCGAAGAGGGCAACGCTGACGACGGCAACAAGACGCATCAAGAAGCTCCTAGCAAAAGAGGGAAAACTGGATGCGGCAGTATATCGCTCGGATCGCTGGCGTGCGAATGTGTCTCTATCGCCCGCAAAACAGACCAGATGCTTCAGCGTTGTTTCAAAAGCCGGCGCCTTTGGAAGCCCCGCCTGTTGAGCTACTGAGCAGCCATGATCTTCTGGATCTCGTCTGGATCAATGGGCACGTGGGCGCAGAGGTCGACTGGGCCGTTTTGTGTCACCAGAATGTCGTTTTCCAACCGCACGGCGATGCCCTCATCTGGAATATAGATGCCGGGTTCGACGGTGATCACCCAGCCTGGCTGGAACGGGCCATTGAGCGGCGCAATGTCGTGAACTCCGAGGCCCAGCGAGTGGCCCAGGCCGTGCATGAAATATTTTTTACAGGCCGGCTCGTCGGGCGTGTCTTCTGCCAACTGCTCGGCTGTGAGAAGGCCGAGTTGTACCAATTCTTTGTTCATATCCAGCTGCGCTGCTCGCTTCCAATCGCGGGCTAGGGTGCCGACTGTGGCGCGGGCAATTGAGCGCGTGAGCACTCGCAGCACCGCCTCATACACGGCCCGTTGACGGGGTGTAAATACGCCGTTGACGGGATAGGTGCGCGTCAGGTCGGCGCTGTAGTTGGCGTAGTTGGCACCCACATCGATGAGCACCAAATCGCCATCCCGACACTCTTTGTCGTTTTCGACAGAGTGGAGCACGCATCCGCTCGTGCCCGAGGCGATGATCGGTTCGTAGGCCATCTTGGCCCTGTGACGCGTAAATTCGGCGAGGAGTTCCGCCTCCAACTCATACTCCATCATCCCGGGCTTGAGCACCGCGAGCACGCGACGGAGGCCCAGGGCTGTGATCTCGACGGCTTGGCGAGTGAGATCAATTTCGGCGGGCCCCTTCACTGCGCGCAGGTTCCGCAAGAAGGGCGCAAGACGCTCGTAGCGGTGAAGCGGGTAGTTGTTCAGAAGCTGTCTTGCCATGCGCATGTCGCGAGAATCGGCGGCGAGAACTGCCCTTTCGTGTTCGTTGGAGTTGAGATACACCGCATCGCTCTGGCACATCAGTCCGTGCAGCACGCCCGGCAGATCGGAGAGCCATCGCACGTGTGCGATGCCAGAAATCGCCCGCGCTTTTTCCTTCGAGAGCTTGTGTCCTTCCCACGTGGCGAGAAGTTCGTTGGGTTGTCGCACAAACAGCATCTCGCGATGCGCAGGCTCGTTGGCATCGGGCGCCAGCACCAGAACGCTCTCTTCCTGTTCGATGCCGGAAAGATAAAAGAGGTCGGCTGCCGGACACAGCCGCAGCGTGCCGTCGCCATTGGTGGACGGCACATCGGCCGCGTGCAAGATAGCGAGGCTCTGCTTGGGCAGGAGAGCCGTGAGGCGCTGGCGGTGCGATACAAAGAGCGATGGATCGATCGGGGCGTGACGCATGCATTCATTTCCGTGACAGGAAGGCAACGGGGCAGCAGTGTCGTAAACGGCATGGCCGTGAACCAGACGGCTCCCAACTATTCTAGTGCCCGGCTCTGTGCTACGTCACGCCTGTCTCGCGCACAGCCTGATGCGAGCAATGGGCCATAGCCGCTGGCGGGCGCTCGTTGGCCTGTGGCTCTCCACTGCTTGAGGAGCCAGTTAACGCATGCTGCGGGAATGATTTCGATCCCTGATCAGTTGGGCGGCCTTGATCGCTTCGGCCTCCACTTGCTTCCCCACAACCGCGGCTCGCTGCTGGTTGAACGACACGCTGGGAATGCCGTTGGTCCAGTTGATCGTGATCACGCCGGTCAGCAATAACAACGGCACGACCACCACAAAAACCAGAGCGCCGAGCTTCGTTGTAGCTAGCTTTTGCAGCGGCGCGGGCAGCCACATCGCCGCCAATCCAGCCGTCTTTTGCGCGTACGATTTTTTACGACCAGACATCGCAAGCTCTCCTTCGCCGTGGCTCTTCTCTGAAACTCTTCCAGCTTGCATCGACCGATTGGCCAATGGGCCGTGAGCGTCTGGATCGAGCCTCGGCAAGGCCCCCTGTGTTCGGCAGACTTTCCGCAGTTTGCCAAACGTCGAACTTACGACCCCTGCGAAAAAGCCCGTGCGAGTCGGCGCAGGGCTTCCTCGAGCCTCGCGGTGGGGCAGGCTGTGTTGAGCCGAATGAATCCTGGTGTGCCGAAATCGCGGCCATCCGACGGGCCCACGCCCGCGGCCTCGCAGGCTGCCTGCGGGTCGGCCACTCCGGTGCCGCGGCAGTCGATCCACACCAGATACGTGGCCTGTGGAGAAAAAGCAACGAGGCCCGGAATCGCTGACACCGCCGCGAGCACAAGGCTGCGGTGGTGGCGCAAGACCACAATCAGGCGCCGTCGCCAGTCATCGCCGTGCAGCCACGCTGCCTCCGCCGCTGCATAGCCCAACGGGTTGATCATTGGCACAAGCCCGCCCCCACCGGCCCGCCATCCGCGTCGCAGCACTGGATCGCTGACGACAGCAGCCGCGCAGCCGAGGCCGGCGAGGTTCCACGTTTTGGAAGGCGCCACCAGCGTGATTGCCTGCCGTGCGGCCGGATGGTCGAGGCTCGCAAACGGAATGTGCCGCACACCATCATCGAGCAAGAGGTCAGACCATATCTCGTCGCTCACCACGGTGAGCCCATGCCGCTGGGCAAAGTCGGCCAACTGCAGAAGTTCGTCGCGGCCAAACACGGTGCCGGTTGGATTGTGCGGATGGCAGAGCCAGAAGATTTTTGATCGGGGCGTGACGGCTGTGAAGAGCGCATCCCAGTCGATGACGTATGCGTGCGTTGATGGCGCAAGTGGCACACGCACCGCCCGGCGGCCAGCCATGCCCGGCAGCGTGAGGAACGGAGGATAGACCGGAGTGAACGTGAGAATCTCGTCGTCGGCCGCCGCCAAGAGCCTCGCGGTAATGGCCAAGCCGGTCACCACGCCGGGTGTGCTGGTGATGAATTCTGGGTCGATCTGCCAGCCATGCATCCGCTCCAGATGTCCGGCCAAGGCTGGCGCAAAGGTGGGGGGCTGCTGCGTGTAGCCAAACACGCCGTGATCGATGCGTTGGCGGATTGCGTCAAGCACGGGGGCAGGCGCACGGAAATCCATGTCTGCCACCCAGAGCGGGAGAACGTCGCGGCCGGGCCAGCGGTCCCACTTCTCGGAGCCGGTGCCGCGACGGTCGGGGCAGTCTTGAAAGGCTGCATCGTGAATGGCTGGAATGGCTGGGTCGTGTGAGTCGTGCATGGGGTCGCAGGCAGAAGCATCCATTGGGACTATCGATAAAAAACGTGAGAAAACGTACGGTGGTCGGTACGCAGAAGCATACCTCCGGCCAGAAGGCTGGCAGAAGATGGCGTGCCGCAGCCATGGCAACACGGGCTTTTTTGCAGCGTCCATCTGAAGGAGCCCCCCGCTGTTTTCGGCACAGAACTGGCGACGGGTGTTAGAATGAACAGCACGAGATGGAACGTCCGACTGCTTCACACACCGTTGGTTTCAGGGAGCATTTTACCGTGTATTCGCACAAAAAACTCGCTACTGGCTTCACGCTCGTGGAGTTGCTCGTTGTCATAGCCATCATTGGCATCCTGATTGGGATGCTGCTGCCGGCCGTGCAATCGGCCCGCGAAGCAGCCCGATCCTCGCACTGTGCCAACAATCTCAAACAGTTGGGCGTGGCCATGAGCACGTACGAATCCGCGGCAGAAAGGTTTCCGCCTGGGATCGGAGCCACTGTGTGGAATTCGGGAAAAGACACGGGCAGCGCGACGAATCAAGCCGCTGCCGTACCAACGTAT
>CAIRDU010000391.1 GCA_903877395.1 uncultured Planctomycetaceae bacterium | reverse complement strand
GAGCTGCGTAGAGCGGCCGCACAACTCGGCGCGATTGTCCCCCGACAGCCGACTGCTGCATAGTGACACCCATCACTGCCAACTCCCGGCCAATCGCTGTATTCACTGCCGCAGCATCGGTGCGACGACGACGCAGCACCTCCCAGGGAAATTCCCACAGCCGGGGTGTGCCTGCATTGCCAGGCAACGCATTGCAGGCCCGCTGACCCAGCGGCGTGGCTGCGACCGCCAGATCGATTTGCATCCCACCAGCCAGATGCTCGTCGAGCATCTGCATCCGCCGCGAGAGGCTTTCGGGCGTGGCCGCCACGAGCACCGAGAGCCGTGCAATGTCTGCGGCCTGCACGGGATAGGGTCGATCGGAAACCGACAGTCCTCGCAAAATCGAAGGGTCAGAGGCTGCCAGCCGGGCGGTGGCCACCCCCTCCCCGCGTGGACCTGGAATCGGAATTCCGTAGGTGGGCTCGAAGAGATAAGCCTCGCCACCGGAAAGCACGGCCGGAATCCACGGCCGCGGGGTCGCATCGCCAGTGGCCAACATGACGCCATCCAGCCCCGCATGCCGCACCAGTTCCAGAAAAATCCACGCCCGCTGCGGGCCGCTGGCACGGCCAGAAAGCAAGATTTCACCCGGCAAAAACCATCGCGACCCTGGGTTCGTGGCTGTTGGCACCATCGGTGGATCGCTTGAAATTGCCAGCGATCGGATCGTCCAATCAAAAATATTTTTTGCAACATCGATATCGTCGATCGCGTCGCCGCGAGCATAAGCGGCAATATCGGCAAGCCAACGTTGATCCCGCAAGGCAGTCACATCGGCCGATGCATCAAACACGCCACTGTCCAACGGCTGCGGCCGAACGAGTCCGCTGGCTCCATGAAGGGTTGCGTCTCGCTCCAACGAATAACTCTCTCGCAATTCCAGTGGCAGTGTTTCGACGAGTGGATCGATTCGCCACTCCTTGTTTGCCGCTGGCACAACCACCGCGTGGCTCCACTGGTTGAGCCGATCGAACACTTGCGCACACGCCAGAGCCTCGTCGTAGTCGTCCAGATGGCCCAACACAGACATGGCTCCCTCCAGCAATTTGTCGAGCACTGCCTGTGGCATTGCAGGCGGCAGGCCAACGGCTTTGGTCGGCGCATCGGCTGTCGCAGCCACGTCGCCCCGCGATGCCACGCCAGATGGGCCGCATCCCACGCATCCAAAGACGACCCCTCCCAACCACCCCAAGACGCTCCACCCACGCCCAGGCCGCGTCGGCAGTATCTTGCAAATCCATCCCAAAGGCTTGCCAAAAGGCTTCATCCTTCTGCTCCTGTTGCAGCCACCATCCCCGCCAGCCGAGCTTCGTGAATCCGTAGCACTCGCTCCAGCACGCCACCGAGGCGATCCAGTGGCACCATGTTGGCCCCATCGCTGGGACTGGAATCGGGATCTGGGTGGGTTTCCAAAAAAACTCCATCAATCCCCACCGCCGCAGCCGCCCGCGCCAGCGGCTCAACCAACTCCCGATCCCCGCCGGTGGCCCCACCCAGGCTCGCCGGTTGCTGCACCGAATGCGTGGCATCAAAAATAACTGGCACCCCGAACGCTCGCATCGTCAGCAGGCCTGAGAAATCGTTGACCAACCGGCCATAGCCAAAAAATGTCCCCCGTTCGCAGAGGCAAATATCGCGGCAGCCTCCCGCCAGAAGTTTGGCGACTGCGTGCACCATCTCGCTGGGAGCGACGAACTGCCCCTTCTTGACGTTCACCGCGCGGCCCGTGGCAGCCGCCGCCAACAAGAGGTCTGTTTGACGGCAGAGAAACGCAGGAATTTGGAGCATATCGCACACGTCACCCGCCGCCGTTGCCTGCTCAGGCAGGTGTACATCGGTTGTCACCGGAAGGCCCGTGGCCGCCCGCACTTTCTCCAACACAGCCAACCCCTCGTCCAATCCGGGTCCTCGAAAAGAACCACCGCTCGTGCGGTTGGCCTTGTCAAACGACGCCTTAAACACAACTTGAATCGGCAACCGCTTGGCCAGGGCGGCAAGGGCTTCGGCGATCTGCAGGCAGAGGCTCTGGCTTTGAATCACGCAGGGGCCGGCAATCACAAGCAACGGCCGATCCGGTCCACAGTGATGAGGGCCGATGAGTGCTGGCAAGTGGGGAGTCACGGTGGTGTTCCTTTCAGTTCTATTGCTGCGGGAATCATCTGGCTGACCAATGATCGCAGCGTGTCGTTCGAAGAGCCCGCTAGCATACAAGCAAGGCCCACGAGCGATGTGAGACATCTTCGAGGAACAGCCGACGAAAACCTCCCGAGTCGATCAAAAACGCTACGCACCTATGCAGAATCAGGCACCTCTCCCGGGTGCCTCTCCGCGTGGAACCCTCAAAAAGCTGGCTGAAACAAACGTGGGACACAAATAATCTTTGGCACGCCACGTGCATTCCAAACAAAGTGTTGGAAATTCCAGTTTCTGACACTCCACCGTTTTCAAGGTGGGGCCTTCGACTTTTTTCGGGCGTGCGGTTGTCTTGCCCCTGACCCGCATGTCCATGGCAGGATGCTCCTTCCAAGTCTGAGGCCCCACTTTTTTTATTGCCCCAACCCCTTCTTGGGTTGGAGACGTTTGCCACACGGACGTCCATGCAGTTGCAAAGGCTCCACGCTTGCCATGCACAAGTCCCCCTAAACCCAGACTTCTGGAGCCAGCGTGGGGAGGCCCAGACTGGGTTGAGATACGCACAGAAACACCGACTCTTGACGTTTGATGGCTCCCTGCGCTATTTTGCGGTGTTCAGGTCGACAGTATTTTGCCGCGTGCGGCCACATCTCACAACCGATCAACAACCAACGATCCAAGCAAAGGATGGGCCACCACAAGACAGCGAAGACACCGTACGCGAGCGAACTCTGCTCGCCAACGCTCTGGGTTCGAAAGATTCGGTTCGTGCCAGCGTAGCTTCAATTGGCAGAGCACCGCATTCGTAATGCGGGGGTTGTGGGTTCGATTCCCACCGCTGGCTTTTGACGCGATACCATTTCGTTTTTGATTCGTTCCTCACAAGTACAAGGTTTTTACCCCATGGCTTCCATGTCCAGCGTTGTTGTCGGTGTTGATATCCGAGATCTTGTCACGGGCACAGGGCCATTTGGTCCGACCGACATTCGAGGCCTTCTCGAGACGTTGGCCGAGGATCCGGCCTCACACAGAGATTTGCGAGGCGCCGTTCAAGAACTCGAAAGCGTTGGTGAACGCAGCCCGGCATCGTCCGTGAGGTTGGGCGTGTGTCAGTTCCTGCTTGGTCGGCCGACGGAGGCCATTGAAACGCTCAAGTCTGCAGACGGCAGCGCCCTTGCATTATTTTACGCAGGCCAGGCTCACGCAGCGATTGGTGGCTTCGACCGCTGTGACTTCGATGTGTCAAATACCGACGGCTCCGAATCTGTTGGGGCACTTGCAGCGTCTCACTTTGCACAAGCACAGGTCGCATTCGCGAGTGCCCAAAAGGCTGGGTACGATGCCACAGCCTGTACCGTGGCCATCGCCGCATCGCTACGGGCCAGCGGCCAACTCGACGATGCCAGAAAAACACTCGATGGCATCAGCCCGTCGCAGAGCGGTTCGGCTGATTACTGGGCTCTTAAGGGCTCGATGCTGAGCGACAGCCACAGCCCGCTGCCCCAGATTATAGAGGCTTTTGAAAAGGCACTCGCCATTGACCCGGGCCACCCTGGGGCACTTTTTGCTATGGGCGTGATCAATGATCGGGTGGGGAATGACGAGGAAGCTCAAGAGTGTTTTGAGCAGTCGCTGAAGCGATATCCGGCGTCCGTTGGCGCGCTGATCAACCTCGGCCTTATCTACGAAGACAAAGACGATTTCAAGCATGCTCAACGGTGTTACAAACGGATATTGGAAGCATTCCCGTCCCATCCTCGCGCTAGGCTTTTCCTGAAGGATTCGTCGGCATCGGGCGATCTGCAGATGGATGAGCAAGAGCAGAAGCAGCGAGACCGTCTGGACCATGTGCTGTCACTGCCAGTGACAGATTTCGAACTGTCGGTACGCAGTCGCAACTGCCTTCAGAAGATGGGCATCATGACGCTTGGCGACCTAGCCCGAACAAGCGAGAATGCAATTCTGGAAAGCAAAAACTTCGGCGAGACAAGCCTCGTAGAGATCAAAGAGATGCTTGCGTCCAAGGGTCTCTCGCTTGGGCAACTGGCCGATCCGGTTCCTGTAGAGGAAGCGGTGCCGGAGCCAGAAGAGCCCTCGGCCGACGAGCAGGAAGTGTATTCGCTTCCTATTGGTGAACTCCATCTTTCGGTGCGTGCTAGGAAGTGTACGAGCAAATTGGGACTTCAGACAATCGGCGATATTGCACGCCGAACTGGCGAGGACCTCATGGAGTGCAAAAATTTTGGTGTGACGAGCCTGAACGAGGTTCGGGAAAAACTGGCCGAACGGGGCCTTAAATTGCGGGGCGAATAACAGGCTGCCGGGTGATTGAGGAGGCCCGCAATCCAAAAACCACCCGAAAAGGGGGGTTCGATTTGCGTTGAAACCCCATTCTGGATAGTGTTGAAGGACGTGCGTTTCTGCAGATTCAACACCCACGTGAGGGATTCTTTGTGACAACGGCAAGCCTAAAAGAAAAGCCTGTTCGGGATCTGGCACGCCTCGCAAAGCAGCACGGTGTGTTGGGCTGGCACGCGATGCGAAAAGACCAGCTCATTCGGGCGCTGGTGCGAAAAGCCCGCTCGCGGCAACCCGTAGCCGCCGCTGCTAGGCTCTCTGGGCCCGTTTTGCACGCACCTCCACTATCCGCAGCACGCGTAGTTTTACCGTCGCCGATGGCACGTGCGCCACAGTCCCCGCGCCCCAAGCCCACCAACGCCATGAAAGACGCTGCCGTAGCCCAACGAATCCAGGATGCTCGGGATCGGCTGTCTCGCGCTAAAAACCTAGCCACTCGTTCTGAGCATGGGCGTTCCCCACGGCTGGCTCGCGATCGAATGGTGATCATGGTACGCGGTCCGCACTGGTTGCATGCGTTTTGGGAGGTCACTCCTCGCAGTATTGCGAGGGCACAGGCTGCCCTCGGCCAGGAATGGCATGGCGCTCGACCTGTGCTACGGTTGCTGGAAGTTGAAAATGGCATCCAGGCATCCCCATCAGAGCGAGTGATACGCACGATCGAGGTGCATGGTGGCGTCAAAAACTGGTTTATCGACATCCGCACGCCGCTGCGATGCCGAGTCGAAATCGGCTACCTCGCCCTCACCGGTCGCTTTCACTCGTTGGCACGCAGCAACTCTGTGGCCACGCCCACCACCTCCCAGGTCGACGCATTGGACAGCCATTGGGGCGACATGGTGGGCGACTGCGAAAAGATCTATGCCATGAGCGGTGGTTTTTCCTCGGAAAACAATAACACTGAATTACAGGAACTCTTCGAGGAGCGACTCCAGCGACCGATGGGCCCTCCGACATCCAAGCCGTCTGCGTTAGACACTCCGGCCTCTTTCAGAACCAGAACCTTGCATCTGGATGTGGGTGCCGAGATGATTGTGTATGGCACGACTCAACCGGGCGCCTACGTCACGCTGCACGGCGAGCCGGTGAAGGTGCAATCGGATGGCACGTTTCGCGTGCGAGTCGACATGCCGAACAGGCGTCAGGTCTTGCCGATTGTGGCCAGCACAGCTGATGGCAGCGATCGCCAGACCGTGGTGCTGGCTGTTGAGCGCAACACAAAATCCATGGAACCGCTGAGCCGCGAAAGTGGCGATTCTTGATGATTGCTCTGGCATACGGCCCCGCAGACACCGAAAACCAGACACCGAAAACCAGAAGGGAGTGTGCGACGATACGTTTTCTGCCATGTCCGTGCTGTTGTCGAACCATGTCGGTGAGCTCTTAACGAGACTCGCTGGGGGCCGATTGATGGTTTTGGTTGCGTGTACAGCCGAAGGTATTTGGCTCCTGTCGTTTGACTCGAGTCGAGTTCCGCTCGGATCACATGCCCCGAAATCTAAGGCACCCCGTCTTTTTTTTAAACGAGCTCTCCGCATCCTTGGCACCACGGCATTGCGGTGGAAAACGTATCGCCGCCTGCTCTCCCGTCATCCCTGTCAGCTCTATGGCATGGATGCCACGATCGCTCTCTCAACGAATACCACCCAACACAGGTCAGGTGCGTCGCACAGGCTTGCGGGCTTCTTTGGCTGCCCACGCCTCAAAGAGGGCCAGCGGAGTGCCTCGAAACACATCGCTGAAAGCGGCCTCAAAAGGCGTACCGGCATCCAGTTGATCCAGCAACATACGCAGTTTGGCGCCGGAGGCGGCCAGTGAGCCCACAAATGCTCCGCTCATCGTTGCCGTCGCGACGGGGCCAGCATTTCCAGCCAGAAATTCAGCGGGGGAGCTGAGGCCAGCCAACGCATTGGGCACCTCCTGTCGCCACGCCTGCGCAAGCGGAGCCTTGGCGGCCACCTTGATGGCCACTGTTCGACCTGCACCACTGGCAAACCACTCAGTGGCACCAGCGGCCATGAATGCCGCCGCGGTCATCTGTTCTGCCGTCACAAGCGCAAGATCAGCTGCGGCATCCACCCCCTCGGAAGCAATGGGCAGCGTTAAGGCCCCATACGCCACATCCCCCAACACGCCCGCATGGGCCGTGAGTCCCTTAGGGCGCTCTTGACCGCGGATGGTCTGCCAGAAATTTGAATAGTCGTAGGGCTTTGCAAACACAAACAAAACCACGCCCCCCTTCACGATCGGCCGCACATCTCCTCTGATCACCTTTTGAACGGTGGCCATCGACGCCTCCGCCGCCGTTGCAATTTCATCGCTGCGGGACTGCGAGAGGTTTCCCACCACACACACGCTGCCGCGAGTGACGATGGTCGCTTTTTCATCGGCCAAAGCCCGCTTCCACATCAATGCACCGGCCGAAAACCGCTGCTCAGCCAGTTCTTCGTGAGAGAGATGTTTGGCACGGCCCGTTGCGGCGACAGTTTCCAATGCCGCCTGCGGCGTGAGGATGTCAAGCTTGGCCCCTTGATCGATCCACTTTTCAACCATCGCAATCACTGTTTCCGACAACGGGGACTTGCCTCGAGGCATTCGCTGCCCCTGAATCCCAACGCCTTTAAGCTTTTTGATCAAGAGGCTGTCGGCGCCTTTGCCAGCCACAAAAGTGGCTCCGCTTGCTCCGCCTCGCTGAAGCGACTCCAAGCTCACCATTCCTAGGCCCCCTCCAGTCGTGTCCGTATGATGACAACCCACGCATTGCTTGAGCAGAACCGGCGCAATATCCAACGCAAATGAAATGTCTCCTGGCTTGAGTGGAACTGGCTTCGCCAAAGCGACGGGCGGAATCGCGGCCCCGGGCACAACGACTGGCCCAATCGCATTCATCCGGACTGTGGGATCGGGGCCGTCAAAGGTGGCTCCCATGTCGATCCAGCGAATAAGCGTTGCCAATTCGTCCGGAGCCACCTTGCCACCTCCTCGCGGCATGTCTCCGGTTTGGATCACATCCACCAAACGGCTGGAAATGCCATTGCCGGACTGCACCATGCCCGACCGCATCAAGCCCTCGTACGACACCATCTGAAATTCGCCTTTTTTGCCAGCGATATGGCAGCCGCCACAGTGCTTCACGAGCATCGGTGCCACCTGCCCGGTAAAGCTCACCCCCTGTGGCTTTGCGCCCTTGCGATTTGGAACCGAGCCAGTTGCTCCAACGGCCACCGGCGGGGCCACCGCCTTGGTTGCACTGGTCTTCACAGACGGAATCGTGATACCCGTCACATCGATGCCTTCCAACTCCAGATCGTCTTTGAGCGATTCGCACCGGTCGGCCAGCGCACGTGCACCGGACGGCGGTCGTGGCAATGCAGCAAGTTGCTCGAGTTGCTTGGCAGCCTTGGCGAGGATCTCGGAGGCCTTCGATGGCTTCCCCTCGTCGAGCATCTCGCGGGCTCGATTGAGCGTTTCCCTGATCTCCTTCGGAGTTGGCTGGGGAGTCGTCGCGACATCTTGCGCCAAAGCCTGCAATGCCATGCCTTGTGCCAGCACAACAGCCACCATGAGCCCGCCTGCCACACGCTTGCAATGCATGATGATCACACTGGTGCAACCCACCAGGCTCCAAGCAAAAACGACGCACCGGCAACAACAGCCAGCACCAGCGCCTGAGCATAGATCACCCAGCGGGGAAGTGTCATGCTATTCTCTGGAATGCACACAATCACCGGCGCCTCGCACGGCAGCGGCAAAGCAAATGCTTCCTCGGCAAAGACCCCACCCGGCCGCGATTCCAACGCCCGTAACTGAGCCTCAAGCTCTCTGGATTCAAAGTGCGAGTCCGGCCTCTGCGATCCGGCTGGCACCACAACCCGCGTCTTGCACTTCGGACAGGCCACACTTACACCCCCCCACCGAGAGGGCACGTGCAGTTTGGCTCGGCAGCCTGTGCAGCGAAAATCTATTGGCATGCACGGCACCAGCCTTTGCTCGAAAAAAACACGCTGCGAACACCCCGTTTCGTCCAGCACTTTTCTACTTATACGCGATCGTCAGGCGGCCTGTCGCTGAGCGGATGCGGCGGCTTGGTATGGTCGCGCAATCCTCGCTCTGGCACACCGTCCAGCACAGCCACGCCGCTGGCCACGGCCGTCGCGATCACCGCAATCAGCCACGCAACGCCCACGACCAGTGCGGTGCGGTTACAAACCTGGCCACCCGACTCGTCGCCGAGCGCACCGAGCAACGCGCCCAAGCCCAACACCACCGTGAAGACAATGGGGAACAGGAGCGAGCAGGCAACGCCTCCTAACACAATACGCCGCAGCAATCCTCGCATACTCAAATGGGCTTTCTGTGTAGTTGATCCAGTGCTGCAAGGCCACTCAGGTGGCGACTGCGTCGCTGCCACGACCGTGCCCGGTCAATTGTGTGGTGCCGCCGATGGCGCCGTCAAGCACACGCAGTCAAATCGCAGGCGATAATTGCGGGCCCACGTGGAACAGTTTACAGTACACTCCCTCGGCCTCTCTTTGCAGGCTCATGCGTACGGCCCGCTGCGTTCCACAATCGCCACCGGACTAGGAGGCTCTTCAATGGCTGCACACCGGCTGTTGCGCTCCACTTTTTTCGATGGGCGATGGCTTGCCTGGCCAGTGCTTCTGGCTGCGGCAGTGCTGCCAGAAGCGGCAACTGCAGACCGCGTGGAGCTGGCCGATGGCCGCGTGCTGGAGGGGAAATTCGTGCTCTTGTCGGGCGTTGCCGTTGATCCAGCCGCCGAGGCAACGGGCAGTCAATCATCTGGTACGCCCGTGCTCATGTGCGACGATGAGCTCACACGAACGATGGTCTCCAAACGCCGGGTTGTGAAGGCAGAGCCAGGCCCTGCTGGCCTAGGCCTTGAGCGCATCGGAATTCCGCAGCGGGTACCAGAAAACGGCCGCCGGCTCAGTTCGGTCGGGGCGATCCTCGAAACAACTCCATTCGATGAGTTTGGCCGCCGCATCTTTTCGATTGCCACAGCCTCCGGACGCATTGATTTGGTGCAGGGCATCACGCAGATCACGCCGCGATGGACGAGCGTCGAGGGTGTGACCACCGAACACTCCGTGCTGCTGGACATGCGGATCGCCACATCGTCAATTCCTCGGGACACGTTGCGGCGAGTGATCGATCAACACATCGACCGGAAAAACTCTGACCATCGGCTTCGGGTCGTGCGACTCTACCTGCAGGCTGAACGTTACGACGATGCCCGGCAGGAACTAGATGAAGTACTCGCCGACTTCCCTGACCTCGCCAACTTAGCAGCAGAGCGACGGGATCTTGGAGAACTGGGCGCTGCGAAAATGCTGGATGAGATTTTACTGCGAGGCCGCGCCGGGCAGGATCGGCTGGCGATGCGACTGCTCGAAACATTTCCCGTGGCCGATGCCAGTGGAGAGATTTTGGAGTCGGTGCGAGAGGCTCGCGACGCCTACCGCGACCGTCAGTCGCAGGCTCGTGCGCTGATGGAGGCCCTTCGCGGCCGGGCCGCTGCCATTCCCGACGACGACGTACGGCAAGAGACGAGCAAGATTCTGGACGAAATAACGGGCGAATTATCGTTCAACACTCTCGATCGACTCTCCACGTTCCAACGGCTTGGAGTCGATCCGGCACTGCCGCCTGATCGGGCCTTGGCCATGGCCATCAGCGGGTGGCTGGAGG
>CAIRDU010000390.1 GCA_903877395.1 uncultured Planctomycetaceae bacterium | reverse complement strand
CGGGGCCGAGCCGGTCAGGGCCGAGACGATCGACGCCTTCTGCGAGGCGTTTGCGCCGTGCGGTTTCCGTCGCGAGGGCTTCTTTCCCTGCTACGGCCTGGCGGAAAGCACGCTGCTCGTGACGGGGGGCATGAAGTTTGAACCACCCGTGATTCGAACGTTCGATGCAGCATCCATCGAAACGGGAACTGTTCTCACTCGCACTGGATTTGGACCCAATGCCCGCCGGCTCGTGGGCAGCGGCCGCGAACTCGACGGGCAGGAGGTGAGAATTGTGGATCCACAGGCGTGCGAAGCGCTGCCGCCTGGACGGATCGGGGAGATCTGGGTCAGCGGGCCCAGCGTGGCTCAGGGCTATTGGAACCGGCCGGAGGCAAGCGAGGCGACGTTTCAGGCAATGCTCGCGCAGCCGGACGCCAGATCGGCCACCCAGTCGGTGAAAAAGTGGCAGCCCAATCCGGGGCCGTATCTGCGAACCGGCGACCTCGGCTTCTTTGATAACGGCGAATTGTTTGTGACAGGACGCCTCAAAGATCTGATCATTATCCGTGGACGCAACCACTATCCACAGGACATCGAGCAATCGGTCGAGACGGCGAGTCCTATCGTGCGGGCCGGATCTGTGGCAGCTTTTTCCGTCGACATCGACGGCCGCGAACGTGTGGTTGTCGTCGCCGAACTGGAACGAGGCAAACGCGGGCCGGCAGAAATCTTGGAGTCGTTCAACGCGATCCGCAAGCAGTTGGCGATCGAACACGAGGTTGCGCTGGAAGCCATCGTGATGGTGAGACCCAACAGCATCTCCAAAACATCCAGTGGCAAAATTCAGCGGCATGCCTGCAAGCGGCAGTTTTTAGAGGGCACGCTGGAGGTTGTGGAGCAGCATATCGGTTGGATGCAAGCCGGGCAGCCTAGCTGGGCGCAGGGAGTGCTTCCCGTCGGCCATCAGAGCAGTCCTGCTCAGCCGATTCCTGTTCAGCCGGCCCCTGCTGTGTCATCGAAGCCCTTCCATCCGCCGGGCGAATCACCGCGACTGGCGAGGCTGCGGCCCATGGGGGAATCGTCGCGGGCCCTTCGGCCCGACCGGGAGTTGCCGCAAGACGTCGTGCAGGCTGTGTTTGAACACGTGCGGCGCATTGCCAAGGAACGGGCTGGCCACCTCACACTGGACACCAACATCGTTGAACTCGGCCTCGATTCACTCGAACGGATGGAAATCGTGGCCAGCCTGGAGGAGGCGTTTGGAGCCCGCTTCCCTGAGCAGGTGCTGCCCCTGATCGAAACCTGTCGGGAAGTCACCGAGGCGATTCTGGATCACATGCCATTGGAGGGCCGCAAGCAGGTGGCGGCGGCCCGCATCATCGCGGAAATCAACCCCGACACCTACGACATTCAGCAGTTTCCCGAAGTGCGTGCCTTGGAGCAGAATTTCGCGATGGTGCGGGATGCTGGCTTGGAAAATCCCTACTTTGGTGTTCACGAAGGCCTGACCAACGATCGCACGCAGATCGGTGGCCGGGAAATGGTGAGTTGGGCCACCTACAATTATCTCGGGATGTCGGGCGAGCCTGCGGTCGCAGCGGCAGCCAAGGCGGCAATCGACCGCTACGGCACGAGCGTGTCGGCCAGCCGGTTGGTGTCGGGTGAAAAAGTAATCCATCAGCAACTCGAACGGGCGATCGCACATTTTATCGGCACCCAAGACGCGATCACGTTCGTGGGCGGCCATGCCACCAACGAAACGGTAATCGGCCACGTAGTTGGCCCGGGCGATCTGGTCCTCCACGACAGCCTGTCGCACAACAGCCTGCTGCAGGGGGCGGTGCTTTCGGGAGCCCGCCGTCGGCCATTTCCTCACAATGATTTTGAGGCTGCCGAGCATCTCCTCAAGCAGGTGCGCAGCCAGTATCGCCGCGTGCTGGTTGTGATCGAGGGTATCTACAGCATGGATGGCGACTATTCAGATCTGCCGCGATTTATCTCGCTTTCCAAGCGGCATAAATCGCTCTTGATGGTGGACGAAGCGCATTCGATCGGCGTGATGGGGGCTCGCGGCCGAGGGATTGGGGAACACTTTGGCGTGGATCCCACCGATGTGGATCTCTGGATGGGCACGCTCTCCAAGGCGATGGGCAGTTGTGGCGGCTACATTGCCGGTTCCAAGACGCTCGTGCGATGGCTCAAGTACACCGT
>CAIRDU010000389.1 GCA_903877395.1 uncultured Planctomycetaceae bacterium | reverse complement strand
CCCTCGCGGTCGGTGCGGTTGAGGTTGAGCGCGCTGGTGCGCAAGAAGCCGTCGGCGTCGGCGATCCAGAACTTGAAGCCGGTGCCGGGCTCGAGCGGGCCGCAGCTCCGGAACTCCGACTCACAGTCGCCGTAGGTCCAGAGGAGCATGAAGTCGATGAGGTGGGCCACGTCGAGCCGGGTGCGGACCCGCTGATAGCTGTTCCGGTCGGCGCGGGCCCGTTCCCAGGGGTCGAGGTTGGGCGGCTCCGGGGCGCCGATGACAAAATCGTCGGTCACGTTGTCGTTGCCCATGACCGCCCCGTAGTCGTTGCGCGATCCACCCAGGTAGTCGGCGAGGAAGCGCTCCGAGAGCAGTTCCCGGCAGTCGTACTGCCCCCAGTAGGCCCCGTTGACGTACATGTGCACGAAGCGGCCATGGGGATTGAGGCTGCCCATGTCGAGCATGCTGTCCTCGACGAAGCGGCCGGCCATGTAGAAGCCGCGCTCGGACATGTCGTGAGAACCGGATCGCAAGTCGAGCTGGTCGAAGGAACGGACCGGAGTCGTCCCGTGGTCGAAACCGTCGAACAGTGGCGCTCGGATGGCGTCGTCGCCGTATCGGTTGCGGCATTTGACCCGGAAGCTGCGCTTGTCGAACGAGGTCCAGGCGTTGCCGAAGCGCGAGAGACCGCAGTTGACGTGCACCGACGGCCGACCGTCGGGCCAGAGGATCTCGAAGGACCCCGGCTTCTCTTGGTAATCGGGCTGCCCGGGCAGCGACAGCGCGATGGTGGGGATCGCCCGCAGGCCGGTTCGGAGTCGCGCGGCCAGCGCGGTATTCTGGGTAATCGTGCGGTTCATCGACGGCGCGGCGACCACACTCTCGATGAATACGAAGGTGCGCGTCTGCACCGGGGATGGGCGGGCGCCGGGGCGGACCGCACGGGCGCGGACGGACATCGTTCGCGCCACATCGAGGCCGTTGGAGTAGACGAGGCTCGGCTCGGTCCCGTTGGTCGAATAGAGGATGGTCGAATCGGGATCAGGGGCGGTGAGCAACAAGCGGAAGGGACTCTCGTGGAATCCCCGGTCGTGGCTCCAGTCGGGCTGGCGGACCCAGCCCTGGTGGGCTGCAGCCACGTTCGGGCGGCCCGGCGTCGGGTCGAGCATCCGCCAATTGCCGGCCAGATCACGGCCGTAGGCGAGGTCATCGCTGAGCGCGGGATAGTCCACCCGCTGCAGCGTTTCGCCCGAGGCGGCCGGCGGGACGAGCAACAAGGCGCCGCCGGCCCGGGACAGCCTGAAGCCCACGTGCAGGTCGCCTGACGCGTCGAGGCCTCGGTCGCTGCCCGAGGCAAAGACGACCCGCGAGTGGTGCGGTTCGAGCACCCAACGGGGGAAGGTCCACTTGCGCGGTTTGGTCGGATCGTCGCTCAGGCTCCATCCGGCGAGGTCCACGGGCTGGTTGCCTGGATTGCGCACTTCGATCCAGTCGGTGGCGTCGCCCGAGGCAGTGGCCACCGAAAAGCGGTTGGCCGCAACCAACTCGTCGAGGCGCACCGGCAGAGACGAACCCGGG
>CAIRDU010000388.1 GCA_903877395.1 uncultured Planctomycetaceae bacterium | reverse complement strand
GGCAACCAACCGAGGCGATAAAATAATTCATGCCCACATTTGATTTCCTGTCGCTGCTGTGGTGGGGCCTTCCGCTGGCTGCGGCGCCGATCATCATCCATCTGATCAACTTGCTACGGCACCGAAAGGTACCGTGGGCGGCGATGGAATTTTTATTGGCCAGCCAGCGAAAATATCGCACGAGGGTGCTGCTTAAGCAGATTCTGCTGCTGTTGTTGCGTGTGGTGGCGGTGCTTGCCGTTGTGTGCGCACTGGCTCAGCCGCACTGGAAAAACGCGCTGGGTCAACTCCTGGGCGGGGCTCGCACATCGCACGTTGTTTTGCTTGACGACAGCTATTCGATGAGCGATCTTTCGGCAGGAGGAGGCGTTGGCGACACAAGTGCTTTTGATCGGGGCAAGCTCGTGGTGGAACGCATCTGTAGCGAACTGGTCGCGGCCCCAGGTGTCCAGGAATTAACCATAGGTAGGTTTTCCAGAGTGGGCTTGATCGCAGCCAGTCAGCCGGTGAACCAGCCGGTCAACGCAGTCCCTGAAAAGTCGTCGAAGGTGCTAGGGCAGGGGCAGGTAAGCCAGTCTTCTTGTTTTGAGAGTGCTCGGCAGGTGGTCACGCCGCTCCTGGTTCAGCAGGTGCAGGATGAGCTTGCAACGCTCTCTCCTTCCGCGACCGATGTGGGGCCACAGGTGGCATTGACGGCGGCCGTCAATGCCAGCGGCGGGGCTGCAGCGACCGGGGCGGCCAACGTGGTATGGCTGGTGAGCGACTTTCGTGCCGCTCAGTGGAAGTCGGCGGACGACACCGCCGAGTTGCTGCGACGGCTATCGGTTGCCGGTACTGAGTTGCGATTGGTCGACTGCGCCGAGAGCGAGGCTCTGAATCTTACAATCGAGCGACTGGAAATGGTGGGGGGCGTTCCGGCTGCCGGTGTGCTTGTGCCGTTGGAAGTGGCCGTACGCAACCACTCAAGTCGACCTGCCCGCGATGTGCCGATCGAGTTGCGCGAGGATGGGCAGGCGAGGCCTGGGCTACGCATCCCAGAGATTCCCGCTGGTGGCATCGCCACGCAGCGGTTTGATGTGCGATTTCCGCGGCCGGGCAGCCATGTGGTCGATGCCAAGATTTTTCCAGACGCCGTTGCGGCCGACAACACGCGCACTGCTGTGATTGATATTGTGGATCGAGTGGATGTCTTGCTCATCGATGGCGACCCTCGCGGGGCAGCTCGCACGGGAGATGCTTTCTATCTGAGCGCGGCCTTGGCGCCAGGCTCCGGTGCGCCGACTGGTCTGCGGCCTCGGATCGAACAGCCCCGGTCGCTGGCAATGCTCGATCTCAAAGCCTTTGATTGTATTTGGTTGCTCGACGTGGAGCGGCTGGATCCTGTGGAGATCGCGGCCGTGGAAGCGTTTGCGCGGGCCGGAGGCGGCGTGGTGTTTTTCGTCGGCCCCCGTACCAACGCTGAGGCAGTCAACCTTTCACTCGTTCGAGACGGTGCCGGATTATTTCCACTGCCATTGGCGGGGCCCGTCGATTTTCTGGCCGAGAAGGCGCAGCGAACAGCCGCGGTGGGTGGTTCGGAAGACACTGTTCCCGATGTAGTGGTCGAAGAGCATCCGGTGGTGGCTGTTTTTTCTGGACAACGCAACCCGTTGCTAGACGCCGTTCGCATCGAACGGTTTATGGCGGTGCAGCGAGGATTCGAGCCGCCCGTCGGGAGCGGACTGCGTCGTCTTTTGTCGCTGCGCAACGGCAGCCCGCTGGTCGTGGAACGCCCCTACGGCAACGGACTCGTAGTGGCCGTGCTCACGACTGCCGCCCCCACGTGGAACAACTGGGCGCGTGGTAATCCGAGTTGGGTTGTGGTGATGCTCGAACTGGAGAGCCATCTGGCCCGTACGCGCCGAAAGGTTGAATCGCTGGAGGTAGGCGAAGCTGTTTCGCTGAGTCTGGATGCCGAAAGGGACGGGGATGAAGTCGATTTTTTGATTCCGCCAGAGGGCACGCTTGTGCACCAGACGGCAAAGCCCTCCCCCGGCGGAGGCCTCGTTGCAACGCTCCCGGAGGCCGGCACGGCTGGCCCATACCACGCACGCTGGAAGCAGCTCGATGGCATTCAGCGGGAGCGAACTTTTGCCGTCAATGTGGATCCCGATG
>CAIRDU010000387.1 GCA_903877395.1 uncultured Planctomycetaceae bacterium | reverse complement strand
TGAAAGCCCGTGCCAACGTGCAGCGAATAGCGGTCGATCGCACCAGCTTCACCCGCAGCCAGACCAGCCAGCCTGATTCCCATCGCAATGGCTGCCTCAAAGGCCGGCGACGTTTTAAGCCCGTAGATAGCGATCGCTTCCTGCGGCGACAATCGCTTTTTGCCAGCATCCCGCCACCACAATTCAGCACCCTGTCCTTGGGCCAAACGCAGGTGGGCATCGGACAAGATGGCCACTAAATCTCGCTGCGTGGTCGCATCGATTCCAGGTAAGGCCGACACGATTCGATAGCCCAGTCCAAGCATGTAGTCGCCGACATTGATCGCCGATGGAATGCCTCGCTGCATGTGCAGCGTCGGCTGGCCGTACCGCATCCGATCGTCGTCCTCGATGTCGTCGTGCACCAGCGAAGCCTTGTGAAAGATCTCGATGGCTACCGCAGCGGCCTTCACCGACTCCCGAACGGCCGCCGGATCGATGGCCACTCTTGAAATTTCACTCGCGGAATCCAGAGCCGCACCCGAAGGCCTTGCGTTCACTTTTTTTGGGCTGGATTCCTGCGGCTGCGCATCGGCCCGCACAGCGTCAAACGCTGCCAGTGAGATAAACGGTCGGAGAAACTTTCCGCCCCGCGTCACAAATTCCAGGGCCATGCTGGCGGTGGCCTCGAGGGGCAGAAAATCTCGCTGCAAGGCAGTGCCGTTTCCGAACACAGACGGAAGCCCCAGTCGATGCTCCAGCGCCGTCAAGGCGGCAGGAGCAAACATTTCTGCGGCCTCGTGCAGGAGCGGCAAGTAGTCGCCCACTGGTGCGGAGCCCCCCCCAGCGACCCCCAACAACCCCAGCACCCACTCCACATCGATCGACGCGGTTGGCATGGCATCTGCGCACGAGCATGAACGATTTCCCGAAGGCCCTCCTCCAAAACCGATCGGCTCAAAAGGCACCGCTGCAATCGGCAGCGAAAAAGCGGGCAGCATTGCAAATGCTTTTTCCAGATCCCGAAGCTTTGCCACTCCAAGCACGCCGTCGTATTGACCCGTGAGGAGCGAGCCAATGGCACGCACTGCTTGGGATGTGGATTCAACGACCCAACCGCTCTGGCGAGCGGCCGACCAGATTGTGGCAATCGCACAACTCGGTCCACAGACCTGGGGCACATCTCCCGATCCTCGTGATTCAGCATCGACTTGTCTGTGACTCTTCTCAATGGCTCCATGCGGGCAATCCGGCAACAGCAGCAGCCGTCTGCCTAGGGCACCCGACCGCAGTCGCTCCCGCCAGTATTCCGACACGATTGTTACCATCGTCCACCCCACGTGCTCCGGCCGCGCCGAAGCCCGGCTTCCAAGCGACTCGGCTTGGGCTCTCAGACTCGCTTGCATCTTGGACGACGGCGGCATACCACTGGATCGCCACGACGCCACAAGGTCGGCAGCCATCGCCCGTAAGCGTTCACGAACGACCTTGGATTCCGGGCACGAAAGCGATGCAGGCTGCCCTGCGACGGTGGAGGAATTGTGAGTGGCGGCAGCCCGGGCAGGATCCAAGAAAATCAGCGAATCGAGCACGAAAAACCTCAATTCAGGGAATGCTGAACCAAGCAGCACATACTTCATACCGAACAGAAACCGCCTAATTCTAGGCGAGAAGGCGCCGATCGTCGAGGGCGATGACTTGATCCCTTACGTTGACAACGAGAGAGACTGTGAGGCCTATTTTATGGCTTCCGGGCCAGCTTCATCGAAAAATCGCGGCAGCAAGGAATCGACCATCAGCAGACCGCGGCGGGTCAGCACGGGCCACGGATGAATCTGCTCCAAGCATCCATCCACCGCAAGTCCTCGCCACTGTGCCGCCCATTCCACGAGAGGGTCGATGCCGAACTTGAGTTGCAATCGCCCGGTGTCCAGCACGCCTCGCTTGAGCCCCAGCACAATCTCGCGAATGAGCAGTTCCCGGGATGTGGGCCGCAACCCCCGTTGGACGGGGAGTCGGCCCGCTTCGACCGCCTGAAGATAGTCGTTCCAGTGAGTGGCGTTTTGATAGTGCACGCCGGAGAGGTGACCAAAGCTGGCCACGCCTAATGCCAGCAGATCGGCGCCAGCCCAGAGCATGTCGCGGTAACGGAAATGGACGTTGGATGGATCTCGCACAAGCGTGTAGCCGCTGGAAATAGAATAGCCTCGCTCTAAAAAGCGGTCGAATGCCCAGTTGACCCATTCTCGCTTCGTCTGCCAGTCGGCCACGGGAGCAGACTCGCCGGTCTCTTGAGCATCGTGTACGAAAACCGTATTGAACGGCAATTCCATCTGATAAATCGTGACGCTATCTGACTCCAGATCCAGCGTACGGGCCACGGTGCGCTGCCAGCTTTCAAATGTCTCGCCAACCATTCCGGCGATGAGATCCACATTCGTGCTGGGAAATCCTGCCGCCTTAATCCAGTCCCACGATCGCTGAATCTCAGCGGAAAGGTGGGCCCGGCCGTTGGCCTCCAGAATTGCGTCGTCGAAGTTTTCCACTCCCAGCGAGATGCGTGTCATCCCCATGCTCTTGAGCGCTCGGACCTTCGGCTCTGAAAGCGTGCCAGGCTCGCACTCAAACGTCACCTCCTCGGCCCCGCCACCGTCGTTCGGCCCGCTCCACCCAAAGCTTCGGTGGAGTCCGACAACTAGTCGCTCCAGTTGCTTCACACTCAAAAAAGAGGGCGTACCGCCTCCAAAGTAAACGTACCGCAGTGGGCGGCCAGCGATGGCCCGATGGGCCGCGGCAATTTCTGCCTCTCTGGCAAGCGCCTGCGAATACCGCTCCACATCGGCAGCCGAGGTATCGGTGTAGACTCGGAAATAACAGAATTTGCATCGTTTGCGACAGAAGGGGATGTGCAGATAAAGGCCCAGCGGCTCATGGCTGGGCAGGGCATCCATTGCCGCCAGCACTGCCGGCACAGCAGCGTCAGTCCACTTGGAAAATGGCGGGTAGTTCGCGACAAAATAGCCGCCTGGCTCAGTCGTGTCGCTCATCAACTTATGCCATCTTTCGGGGCTGCTGGCCCCACCGTCGGTTCAAGACGCCGTACCTGTCTTTTTCACTTGGGAACATCCGTGCCGCTGAGCAGGCTCTGCCCCACAGGCTGCTACGAGTCCGTGAGGCCACGGGCTGCCAGCAGATCATCGAAGTCTCGCAGATGGTAGGCCACGCTGGCCTTGTCCAGCACTTTGCAGAGTCCACGTAGGGCAATCCCCATGCCATCTGGCCCACTGGTGCCGCCAAACTGACCGCCGCCACGCACGTGCGGTTCCAGATCCAGAAAAACTCCAGGGATGCCACGGCGTTGGAGTTTTTTTGTAAGCGCCGGCAGCATGGTACGGAGATCCGAGAGGATCCGCAGGTGACCGGCTGCACCCACATCAGCAGGCACAAAATGAGCCAACGACATCTCGTCGACATGCTTCCCTCGCGCCGCCCCGGAAACCTTCCTGTAGTCCTTAATATGCACCCAGCCGAGGCCCGGCTTCATCGCCTCCCACTGGCGGTAGACCTCCGCCGCAGAGAAGCCCTGCACGATTATATTGGCCGCATCGAACACAAGCACAAGGCCTGGATGGTTCACGCGTCGATAGATTTCGGCGAGCAATTCGCCCGTCTGGCCAACGAGGTTTGCCTCCACCTCCAGCCCGAACGTGAGGTCGGACCGGTGGCATGCCTCGGCAATCTGACCGATTCGATCAGCGGCCTCCTCCATGTGATCTTCGGGCTTCGCCCCACGAGGCGGATAAAATGAAAATCCGCGAATGAGCTTCGTTTCAAACGCATGTGCCAATTCGCAGGCCCGCGAGACGTCCTGCGAGAGATATTTCTTGAACGGCACGAACTTATTTTTTGTGCCGTCGGCCTTCTCTAAAAGTTTGATCTTCCCGATCGGCGAGGCGATTGACGCCACATTGAGACCGTACTTGTCCTCTAGGTGGCGAATTTTTTGGATCTCGGGCAACGTCAGTTTCATGACGTTTTTAATGCCCTTACCCACGTCGATAAACCGCAGGCTGTAATATTCCAAGCCAATGGCGGCCAGAGCCGTGAACTGCTCGACTGCCGAAAGATGAAAAGCCGACTCGTCGGCAAGAGCCGACAGAAGAACGCGGGAAGCTGGTGCCATGGAAGTGCTTGCTTTCTGGTGCTGCGGCTTTCTGGTGCGACGCTCGATGCTGAATCACGAAATAGAGCAGGGCTATTCTGCCCCCGGTGCGACTGAAAAGAAAGGGCCCTCAGCGAGGCGCGAGCCGGATAGAAACTGGGGTGGCGCGACCTCAGAACGCAGGCAGATGGTCTCCGGTAGGATGCGAGACGGCAATCCGCGAGGAGATGCCGCCGCGTGGCGTGAAGTGGGCTACCAGCGTCATGCGGCGGGGCTGAAGAACAGCCACCAGATCATCCAGAATGCGGTTGGTCACGTTCTCATAGAAGATGCCTTCGCTTCGAAACGTCTGCAGGTACAATTTCAAACTCTTGAGCTCCACGCAAAGCTGGTCCGGAATGTAGCGAAACGTGAGCGTGCCGAAATCGGGCTGGCCCGTCTTCGGGCACAGCGACGTAAACTCCGGACAGATGATTTCGATGCAATAGTCGCGACCCAGAAACTGGTTTGCAAACGTTTCAAACTGTTCTCGCGACGGTTGTGGTGAAGTTTTGCTCATGATCTCGAAAAGTGTGCCATGAAAACTGCTCCGCCGAAAGACACCCCTGTAACAGCCGGTTGCTCAGGCTCTACGACCGCTGGTCATCCAGAAAAGTCGGCTGTTGTGCTGCTCTCCGGCGGCCTCGACTCGGCAACGGCAGCAGCTTGGGCTCTCCACCAAGGCTATCGACTCTCGGCGCTGTCGATCGACTACGGCCAGCGGCACCGCCACGAACTCCTCTGTGCTCGGGCTATCGCCACAGGGATGGGCATCGGCGACCACGTCGTGATCGGAGTTGATTTCACACCCTTTGGCACAAGCGCCCTGGTGGACACTCGCCTGGACGTCCCCAAGGGACGTTCCAACGAGGCCCTCTCCCACGGAGTGCCCATCACCTACGTGCCTGCTCGCAACACAGTCTTTCTGTCGCTGGCACTGGCGATGGCAGAGGCTCGCGGGGCTGGAGCCATCGTGCTGGGCGTCAACGCTATCGACTACAGCGGCTATCCCGACTGCCGACCAGAATTCATCGCAGCATTTGCCACCCTCGCACAACTGGCCACCAAGGCCGGCATCGAAGGGCAGTCGATGGAGATCCTTGCCCCGCTGGGCACGCTCTCCAAAGCGGATATCATCCGGCTCGGTCTTTCGCTTGGCGTCGACTATGGTCTCACCAGCAGCTGCTACGATCCGTCGCACGATGGCGGGCCGTGCGGTCAGTGCGACTCCTGCCTGCTGCGAGCAGCAGGGTTTGCGGCGGTCGGCACGGCTGACCCTCGCTTGAGCCGCTAGCCTCACGGAAACATCCCGCGTGCGCATCGCCGAAATTTATTCATCGCTGCAGGGCGAAGGGCTTTTGGCTGGCACGCCCAGCACGTTCGTGCGGGCCAGCGGCTGTAACCTCCGCTGCCACTGGTGTGACACCCCCTTTGCGTCCTGGGAACCCATCGGGGAAAACCGCTCTGTGGCATCGATTCTGGCGGCAGTGGTAGCCTGCGGGCGACGGCACGTCGTTCTGACAGGAGGCGAGCCACTCCTCTTTCCTGAAGTAATCCCACTGTGCAACGAGCTTGCCAGAGAGGGCTTTCACATCACGATTGAAACGGCTGGCACGGTGCTTCCCGATCTGCACATGCTCACGTCGCCAGTAGACCTCATGTCGATGAGCCCGAAGCTCTCATCATCGGCACCGTCGGCCGACACACCGGCCGACTGGCAGGCTCGACACGAAGCATCCCGCCGGCGCGACACTGTGCTGCAAGCCCTTCTGGCTAGTGGCTCGTATCAGTTGAAATTTGTCATCGAATCCCCCGCAGATTTGGCCGAGGCAATCGCTTGGCTCAACGATCTGGCACCAACGCCGTGCGGAACAACCGCGCCGGTTGCCCCGGTCGATCGCAGCCGCGTGTTTTTCATGCCGCAAGGTGTGTTGCCAGCGGATTTGGCCCGCACGACTCAATGGCTGGCTGCTGAATGCCGTCTCGCAGGAATCCAACTGGCACCTCGCTACCACATCCAGTGGTTTGGGAACACTCGCGGCACATAGCATTCATGGCCTGCCTGGTGTTCATACCTCTGCCTGAGGGGCCACGGTCGCAAGGGACGAGTGACCCCGTGGCCCAAACACCAGCACAGTTGCTGCGCCCACGGCCACGATCAACATACCGGCCAAAAAGAACGGACTCATGTCGGTGGCCCGCGTGTGGAAGAGCCAGAGCGTTGTGAGCGTATTGATCACTGGCGCCAACCCAAACACCACTGGCATGACCGTGAACGGCTTGCCACCGCATGTAAAAGCCAGAATCGTGCCCAACGCTCCAATTGCCCCGAGCGTGCCGGCGCCGAGGCTCCAGACCCCGCCAGAAATATCCCACGTGCCACGATCCTCCAGTGGAACCAGCAACATCAGTGGCACCAGAACAGCGATTAAAAAGTAGGCGGCTCCTATGCAAATCAGCGGCCGCAGACGGCTGCCTGCCATGGCCGCCTGCCCCCTGTGCAACACCGGGCCATACGCACCCCAGCAGAAGATGGCCATCGCCACCGAGAGCAACACCTCGACAAAACGCTCGGGCGTCGGCAGTGCTGCATGGGGCTGCATCTGCGGCTTAAAGACGAGCACAGTCACCGCACCGGTAATGACCAGAATGAGACCGGCAAGGAACGGTGCCTTGAGTTGGTCGAACGATCTACTCATGGCGGCAGTGAGCAACGTGTTGACCACTGGGGCCCCTCCAAATACAAGCGGCATCACATAGATCGGCTGACCGCCAAACGTGAGAGCCAAGATCACGCCCAAGGCACCCGCTGCGCCTGCTGCGCCTGCCAGTAGACTCCATACCACGCCCTTGGTCGACCAACCGCCACGCTCACCGCCACGCGCCAGCAACACCAGTGGAATCAGCACTGCGATGACAAAATAGGCCAAGCCAACGCACACAAATGGCCGCAAGGGAGAGTGCATCGCCTCGCGTCCTAAGTGGAGCGTAGGGCCGTACATGCCCCAGCAGATCGCCGTCAGTGCGATGGCGGCAAGCATGCCCAGGAATTGTAGCATCAGTGATTCTCCAAGGAGTGTTCTGGGGGACGATTCATCGGTATGGTCTCTGCGGCAACCCCATCGCAGCCGGCAATACCAGCGTCTGCCAAGAGCGACAGCGTTGCATGCCCTACATCTTCCACGCTCAGCAACCGCATGCAATCGTGGTGAAGTAGCGGGCACTCCCGCTTGCCGCATGGGGAGCAGGCTAGGTCCAGCCGCTTCTCTATGAGGTGGGGCTGGTCCGACCGACTCAGGCGGGGATCCATCGACCCGAACAGAACGACCGTTGGTGTCCGAAATGCGGCGGCAATGTGTCGCGGTCCGCTATCGGATGTCACCAGCACAGCGGCTCGCCGAAGCACGGCTTTGGAGAGACCAAACGGCAACGCGGGCTCATCGGCCAAGCTCTGCACCGAGGGATGGTCCGCTAAACCCACCATCGTTCGAGCCTCGTCGCGGTCCCCAGGCCCACAGTGGACCAGCACCCTGGCATCGGGAATGCGTTGGAGCAAAAACCGGCTCAGCTGCGCCATTTTCTCGCCGCCCCACGCCTTGGATGCGCCGTAGGCTCCGTTGTCGTTGCACACGATTAGCGGCCCAGCAGAATCCGATGTTCTGCCTGGAAATAGCCTCGCAAGCACGTGGTCAGCCATGGCCTCATCGACGCCACTAGTCGCCAGTTGCAGCTCGAGCGGAGACCGTGGAACGCCGATGTGCACAGCCAGATCCATGGCATTGGAAGCAGTTGAAGTCGGCTCGACTCGCAAGCCCTTTCGAAGTGGCGCCAGCGGATCTGTGAGCAACAACCGCCTCCAGTGCCTTGCGAATCCAACTCGCCGCCTGGCGCCACCGGCAACCGCAAGCGCCGCGGTAGAGAGCGAATTGGGCACAATGAGAGCAATGTCGGCCCGGTCGCTTCGCAACTGTCTCGCGACCGCGAAAAAGCGTCGCGAAGAATCGCGACTGCGGCGATCGTAGAACACCATGCCATCCAGCCAGGGCGTGCCTTCGAGCAACTCAGCGAACATCGGCTTGAGCACGCCTGTGATTCTGGCCCGCGAGCCATAGTGGCTCTTGATCGCGCGCAGCATAGGCGTTGCCATAACGAGGTCGCCGACCCAACGCGGAAGGATCACCACAATGTGCATGGCAGAAACCTACCCGCCGGAGCCACAAATATTCAAAGCCAAAATCGCACACTTCACAGCGAACGTAGAGACTCGCTGGGCTTCAGGCTCGCGATCTGGCCAGTGGCCACGAAACCGGCTACGAGCGAAGTGGCCAGCGTGAGCCCGGATGTGCCTAGAATCCACGCCAGCGGCACTCTGGCGCCGCCAGCGGCGAGCGAGGGCAGCAGCGCAAGGCATCCTGATAGTGTGCCGACGGCAAGGCCCAGCCCAACCATGAGAAGCGTCTCCAATACCACGATACTTCGGATACGCAAGAGCGTGAATCCAATTGCATGCATGAGGCCAATCGCTGCAGTTCGTTCCAACACGCTTTGCGCTTGTACGGCCGCCACCCCCACCGTGCCGAGGAGGAGTCCCAGCGTACCGAGTGCCTGAAATCCTGCCAGAAATGTGTTCTGCACCGCCGACAAACTTCGCAAGCGTTCCAGTGTTGGCTCCACGGAAACCCCCGCATCGGCCCATGCCGCAGCGATCGCCTGCGTGAGGCGTCGGGTCTGTGACCGAACATCGGCACCTAGAGACGCCATCGCGATTGCCCCATCAATCAACGCCATGGCATAGCCCGAACGTCGTGGAAATATCCTCTCAAAATTGTTTTCCGACACCAGTACGTATCCCTGCAAGATGCCTGGCTCGAGGAGGCCAACAATTTGAAGGTCGACTTTTTTGCCGTCGTCGTCGGCCACCGTAAAGCCAGATCCAACACCGCCTAGCTTGAGCGCCCACTGCGCCGTGGCCTGATCTAGTATCGCTGGAATCGGCGGTGTATCGCTGGCCTGTGTTGGGAGAGTGCGATCCAGCAGCGTCCACGGGTTGGGCGATGCATTGGCAGACGCATTGGGTGGGGGGTTCACACTGTCGGGCGCAATCGCTGCGTGGTCCACAAACCGAAATCCTCCTCGCGACACAAACGCCGGCCCAAGTCCGAGCACGGTTGGTTGCCCCGGCGCATACAGATTGGTGCAACTGGCGTCGTCTCCGGCATTTGACCGCAGCCTCGCGATCGTACAGCTGGCCAACGCCGCTCGCTGATCATCGGTGAGGCCCAGCGATTCCTGAACAGATTCCTGCGTGGAATGACCGCTAGGATCAATGCCCGTCGGTTCCCCAAACGTGGCTATGAATGTATAGCCTCCTGTGGGTGATCGCGTGCTCTGGGGCTGATCCGGGGCTGTGAGTGAAAACGATGACAAGGCCACGACTAAAAACTCTGCAATGCCGACGATCGCGACGACCGAAAAAGCCCTCGCTGGTTGAGCTGCGATCCCGCGCCACGCCAGTTGAGGAAGCGTTCGCAGGGCTAACCGATTCAGGCCTGCTCGGTCCAAGACAAACCTCACCACTGCCAAGAGGCCAGCGAGGGCCGCTGCGCCCGAGAGAAAAAAAAGACCTACTGCTGCCTGTGCATCGGCGATGCGTGCGGCCCATGCCGATGCCAGCACTGCCACCGCCGCGACGATTGCCACGCAGATCGCTTGGCGGCTTTGCCTACCGGCTTTGCCATGAACACCATGAACACCATGAACACCATGAACACCATCACAGCCACCTCGCAAGAGTGTGCTCGGAGACCGATGAGCCATACGACGAGCAGCCCATACAACAGCCGCCAGCGACACGATCAAGCTGCCAACGGCACCGGGCCAGAGAGCGGCCAGCGACGGGGCATCCGCGCCGAATGCCTGAATTGACCCCGCAGCTACGGCATTGTTCCACGAGGTGGCAAGGCATGCCAGCAACAACGATGACCAGAGCGGCCCGAGAAACGTGCCGATCGCAATGCCCGCCACCGCGGCGATGCCGCCGATGAGCGTTAAGAGTTTGGCCACCTGCGCGGGCGGCCAGCCGATGGCCGCAAGGATCCCGATATCCCGCCGCCGTGCAGCCACCATCAGGTTGAACAGGAGCCATTCCAGCAACAGGCCGGCCACGACTACAAAACTCGACAAGGCAAGAAACAAACTGCCGAACGGAGTCGAACCCTCTGCCGCCCGAAGTGCAAGGGCCTTGAGCGGCACAACCCTCAGCCCCATTGGCTCCGGCCGGATCGCAGCGGCGATTTTGTGTCGCAGGCCATCCAGCGAGTCTTCGTGCGGGTTGGGCACATGCCAGGCCGTTGATTGCCCAAACCGGCTGCCCGCCAATCTCCGCGCAACCTCCAGCGACACAAACGCTTTTGGAGTCGCTCCATACTCTTTCCAATAGCGGTCATCCTGATCGTTCGGCGGCGTTGTACGCACGGCCTGCCGATTGAAAGGGAAGGGGGGATCCCAGTCGGCGATCGATTGCTCGTCGGTGATCCCCTCAACTTCCGGCACCAGCGACCGAGCCACCGCCGCACCTCGCATCTCGGCGACCCCACTCACCCGCAGCGTGCATCGAGTTTCCTCAACGCGGCCATGAAGCGTTTCGGGACGAAACAGCCGGATCTCAAGGCTGTCGCCAATCGCGATCGGATTCCCCTGCGAGGCGAGATCGTCGGCCATCCAGCGATTGATCACAATTTCATCTGCCTCGGGTGTTTTTAAAATGCCGCCTTGCTGATCTACTAGATCACCTACGGGCAGCGACGCACTGCT
>CAIRDU010000386.1 GCA_903877395.1 uncultured Planctomycetaceae bacterium | reverse complement strand
CAATGCGGCACAGCCGAAGTGGGGTTGAGTAGACATTCAAACAGCCACCGTCGAGTTGGTCAGGTTGGTGCCCTTCAGCTCGTGGTGATCTTTTCGTGGGAAGTGATCGAAACAATTTCCCTTGAACACCGTTAAACTGTCTATGGCACACCTCCAATGGATCCCGTGTCGGTTCGTGGCGTTGTTGGGAATAGCCCTCGCGTTCCACGCTGGGATGGCTTCAGGGGCGGCCCCGGTTGGCATCTGCGACGACGCCACCTTCCTGCGGAGGATATCGCAAGACCTCGTTGGTCGGCAGCCCTCGCCTCTGGAAATCGATGCGTTTCTGGCAGATGCTTCTCCCACCAAGCGAGCAACTGCCATCCATCGTCTGCTGGCCGACCCCGAGTGGGCAAGCACATGGGCTAGGTATTTTCGAGATGTCATTCTCTACCGCCGCACCGATGACCGCGCGGCGTTCATGGCTAAGCCGCTGGAAACATTCTTGGCCGATCGGCTTCACGCGGACCAGCCGTGGAGTCACATCGCCTGCCAAATGATCACGGCAACGGGGGCGGCCTCCGAGCACGGCGAGACGGCCATCATCATGGCTCAGATGGGCGAAACTTCCGACATTGCCGCCGAAGTGTCGCGGATCTTTATGGGCATTCAGATCCAGTGTGCCCAGTGCCACGATCATTTCACCGATCGCTGGAAGCGGCAGCAGTTCCATCAGTTTGCAGCATTCTTTCCTCGCGTGGAGATCGATCGTAGCCCCGGGCAAGGGGCCGATGGCTATACGGTGGTGTCTCGTGATCACGATCCTCGCCGGAGCAAAAAGAAGCCCGATAATCCTCGTCGAGGCGATCTTGAGCACACGATGCCAGATCTGAACGACCCCTCGCAGCCTGGCACGGTGATGCAGCCCCTCTTTTTTCTCACCGGGCAATCCCTGCCGCTAGGCACAAGCGACATGGACCGCCGCCAAGCCATTGCCAAGTGGATCACTGCCCGCGACAACCCGTGGTTTGCCCGCGCGATGATCAACCGGCTGTGGGCCGAACTGGTAGGCGATGGCTTTTATCGGGGCGTCGACGACATGGGGCCCGATCGCACAGCCCAGTCCCCCGAGATACTCGACGAACTCTCGCAGGCTTTCGCCGATTCCGGGCACGATGTCCGAGCCACCTTCCGTGCGATCATGGCCTCGAATGAGTACCAGCATGCCAGCCGTTCGCGGGTGAGCCACGAACGCGAAGGCTTTGCGGCCAACTGCCCGCAGCGACTTCGCTCCGACCAACTCTTCACACAGATCTTAGCGGCCGTTGGCGTGGATGAATCGCAGGTCGGCAATAGCGGGCCAGGCAAATCAGAGAAAAAACAGCAGTCAAAAAAACCTAGGGATACACACGCCGGCCGCAGGCAACTCAACGTGCCACGGGCGATGTTCACGCAGGTGTTTGGTTACGACCCGAGCCTGCCTCGCGAGGAGATTGTGGGCTCGATTCCACAGGCGTTGCTTCTGATGAATAGCCAGCCGTTGTCGATCGCCATTGACGGCGATCGACGGTTTACGGCCCTGGGGCAGTTGCTCGCGGCGAACAAAAGCAACCGCGACGTGGCCGAGCAACTGTATCTGCGAACCCTCGCCCGCTCTCCCACGGCAGATGAAATGAAAACGTGCCTCGACCACGTGCGGTTATCCGTCAGCCGCGAGGAAGGCTTCGAAGACGTCTTCTGGGCCCTGCTCAACTCAGCTGAGTTTGTCTATCGAAAGTAATTCGGGAAAGTCGTTCGAGAAACTAAATTTCGAAATCAGTCCGCACGCTATGGGTTGAAAATCATGCGATCCCACTTCTGCACTCGCCGTCACCTCCTTCGGATGCTTTCCGCTGCCGGCGTTTCTGGTGCACTCGGCTGGGGGAATACCGTTTCCTTGCATGCGGCCGATCTCCGCAAGCGAGGCAAGGCCTGCATTCTGCTATGGATGCAGGGAGGGCCGTCGCAGTTTGAAACGTTTAGCCCGCTGAAGGAGCATGCAAACGGTGGTGGCACGCAGGCGATCGCCACGAATGTGGCAGGGATGCAATTTGCCGAGTATTGGCCCCAGGCCGCGCGGATAGCTGATCGGCTCGCTGTGATCCGCTCAATGACGAGCAAGGAGGGCAGCCATCCGCGGGCCAGCTACTTCATGCACACCGGCTACCTCCCCAATCCCAGTGCGAGGCATCCCACGCTTGGCTCGATTGTGGCCAGCCAGTGTGCGTCGCACCTGGGCGGCATGACAGGCGATCTGCCCCCTGTGGTGCGGATTGGATCGCGGGGTCGCAACGACTCGGGGGCGGGCATCCTAGGGATGCAGTGGGACCCTTTTGAACTGCGGGACGCGGAGCATAATCCCGCCAACACCCAGCCCATGGTTGAAACGGATCGCCATCTGCGTCGGCTGGATTTAATGGAAAGACTTGACAGAGGCTTCGCGAAAGAATTGCCACAAGAAGTTGCCGATCATACGGCCCTCTATAAGCGAGCCACACGGATGATTCTCAGCGACGGCATGCGGGCCTTTGATCTCCAAGACGAGCCACAGAGCGTGCGCGCTGAATACGGCGAAGGCGGCTTCGCGTCGGGATGCCTTTTGGCCAGGCGACTCATTGAGAGCGGCGTCTCTTTTGTGGAGGTGGTCTCAAATGGCTGGGATACGCATCAAGACAACGCTGCGCAGGTTGAGAAACTGGCTGGCGGAGTCGACCGGCCGTTTGCAACCTTGGTTCGAGACCTCGAACGCCGCGGCATGCTCGACGACACGTTGGTGATTTGGATCGGCGAATTTGGTCGCACGCCTCAAGTCAATCCTCGCGGCGGCCGCGACCACTTCCCGCGCAGCTTCAACGCCGTGCTGGCCGGTGGCGGTGTGAAGGGGGGGCAGGTGATCGGCCGCACCGACACAGCAGGCATTGAGGTAACCGACCGGCCTGTGATGGTTCCAGATCTTTTTGCCACGTTCTGCAAGAGCCTCGCGATCGATCCAACGGTTGAGAACATGGCTCCATCGGGCAGGCCCATCAAGCTCGTGGACAGCGGCAAGGCCGTGGACGAGTTATTTTAATGTCTTTGTGAGCCGCGTTGTTTTTGGGTGCGAAAAGTTGTGCGTGTTATTTTCTGCACTCGCGCGTGCATCAGGCCAGAGTGCTCACTGGCGTGCCGGTTGGAGCGTTGCTAAATCCATCCCCAGCCGCTTCAGTTTCTTATAGAGCGTCGTGCGATTGATACCCAACGATCGGGCGGCTGCATCTCGCCGCCAGCCGTGGCGAGACAGGGCGTCGATGATGAGTTGGCGTTCTGGCTGGGCCATGGCGTTCTTGAGGTCGCTTGTGGCCACAAGGTCCGGGTTTGCCGCCAGGATGCCAGTCCCGCCCGCGGCCACCGCTGGCGGTAAGTCCGTAATCTCGATCCGTCGGCTGCGGCCCATAAACACTCCCCGTTCAACGGCGTGTTCAAGTTCGCGAACGTTGCCGGGCCAGGCATGGTGCAGCATCGCATCGAGTGCGTCGCCCGTGAATCCATCCACCGGACGGCCGGCCTTGGCGACTGCAGCGGAGAGGAAGTGCGATGCCAGGAGAGGAATATCGCTCGCCCGACTGCGGAGTGCCGGCATTTCGATCGTCACAACATTGATTCGCCAGAAGAGATCGTCGCGAAACCTTCCCGCCGCTACGAGGCCGGCCAGATTCTCGTGCGTGGCTAGGATCAAACGGGCATCGACGCAATGAGTGTCGGTGCCACCGACCGGCTCAAACTGCATATCCTGCAACACACGCAAGAGTTTGATCTGCATGGATGGCGATGCGGTCGCAATCTCATCGAGAAAAATCGTGCCTCCGTCAGCCTGTCGAAATTTTCCATCTCGGTCGGCCGTAGCGCCTGTAAAGGCGCCTGCTACGTGTCCAAAGAGTTCACTTTCCAGTAACGATTCACTCAAGCTGCCGCAGGCCACTTCCACAAACCGGCGGGGACGGCGCGTGCTTGCCCGGTGGATCTCGCGCGCCACGAGCGATTTGCCGGTGCCACTCTCGCCGGTGATGAGCACGGTGGCCGGTGTGTTGGCGATGCGACCCACGATGTCCAACACGTGACGGATCGTGGCATGGTCCCCCAGCACGGAGGAAGCATTGGCGTCTGGGTCGCTTTCTGGAACCTGACGCAGACGGCCCGCACGATAGGCGATCCCAATGGCCGCAAGCAGATCGTCGTCACGCACTGGCGCGTTCACAAAGGCATCGGCTGCGGACAAGGACGCAGATCGCCCAAGCGTGGCCAAACCCATCGATGCTGATGCTTGCGCATGAGGTGGCAGCATGACCACAATTCCGGTCAGAGGCGAGGCTGCCCGCACCGCATTGATTAACTGTTCGGCAGCATGCTCCGGCAACAGCCCATCTACCACACACACATCACAGGCCCCTCGACCGAGCACCTGCATGGCCTCGTCGGCGTTGCCTGTGGCGCTTGCATGCCAGCCCAAACTGCACAGCCACTGCGCCATGCCTGAGGCCATCCGGCGGTCGTCGTTGACCACGATTGCGCGACCTGGCGGGAGCGAGCGATTGGCTGAAAGAGTAGACGAAGCGTGCAACGGCATGGTGAATTCCTAGAAATGAGCAAAGGGACGCAAGGAGACGAGCAGCTAGATGAGCAGAGGCATTTTCAGCATTCGAAAAAACCGCTACCAGTTCCATACGTCGCAAAAGGGCGACGTCAAAGTCGCCGTAGGCAGACAAGTCACCCACAATGGCATCGGCGGCATGACCTAGTCGGCTCAGTCGGCACAATCGGTGCGAACGGCGGATCAGGTCGCAATGGCCGCAGTTTCCACAGCCATTGCGACCGCATTGCCCTCGGGCTTCGAGAAGCCCGAGGCTCAAGCCGAAGGGAAACCGCGTGGCAATCCGCATTCCACTTCGGCAGTGCGTCGGTGGGCCTACTCGCCAGGCGTGCTGTGTGGCTCGGAGTGATGGCTGTCGCCGTGGGCAACCGCATCGCCAATGCGATCGGCAGCCGGCCCAAAAATCAGTTCCCGATTCTCAAAAAGGCTTTCTGGATTTTGGTCCAGCATGCGCATGCGACGCTTTCGAAACCAGAAGAATGCCACGACGGCCAGCACGCTGATGGCCACCGCTGCCACCGTCAGGCTGCGTTCGGCGGAGTGGATGAGACCGCTGATCCGGTCTCCAAATGCGTACGAAAGTCCGAAGAAGGCGCCAATCACAACCGAAGCGCAGACGAAATCGGCAAATAGAAACCACCGGTATTTCACGCGCAGCATCCCGGCGGTCAGATAAAAAGGACTCCGAAGGCCGACCAAAAAGCGGGCCACAAAAAACGCCTTAATGCCGTGCTTTTGAATGAGATCCTCGATCGTTTTCTCGCGTTCGTCCGTGAGAAAACCAGACCACCACGGGTGCGCTTTGAGCACCCGTGCCCCAAAGAAGCGGCCGATTCCATACATCAGACTATCGCCCAAAAGCGCGCCCACCAAGCAGGCTGGGAGTGCGTAATACCATTGCAACGCACCGGCGCGACTGGCCACGCCTGCCGCGATAATCGGCACTTCTTCCGGCACGGGCAGGCCGATGCCGGTGAGCGCGAGAAACAGCAAAATGCCGAGGTAAGACCCCTGCTCAAACCACTCGATCATAGGTGTCGGTTAGCGGGGGCTCTTTGGGTGATCGGTCGAAAGGGCGCGAAAACGAAACTGAGAAAACAGCTTCAGCGATTTGCTCTAGTGTACCGCAGGTTCACTCAAAAAAAGGGAACAGACTTTTTCCCCAGAACGCCTCGAAAAAAGAGCTGCTTGCCGTTCCTTCACCCCAACAGGCTCGATTGTTTACACCACACGAGCCACTTCCACGCCGGTCCTAGGCTGGATTGCAAGCGTCCGTTCGTCGAGGTTGGCGGTGAGCACTTGGACGCTCCCGGATATGCGGGCGGGAACTACGAGAATGGCCGCCACGGATCCGTCCTTTGGCGCAATCCGGCCCAGCCCAGCCGGGCCCAGCACATAGAGCGCAGTGGCCAGTGCATCGGCGTCGGCCGCGTGCGGCGCGATCACGGTGGCCGATAGCACTCCATCGGACGGCCGTCCAGTCCGTGGATCCACTATATGGCCCAGCTTCTGGCCTCGCTCAATAAAAAACTGTGTACCGGAGCCGCTTGTGCCCAGGGCACTATTTTCAAGCGTGATCGTTGCCAGTCGCGTGTCTGGCCTCAGCGGATGCCGCAGGCCGACTCGCCAGCCTCGACGTCCGGGCACATCTGGCCCTTGCACGCCGATCGCTCGCACGCTGCTCTGGCCACCGTGAACCAGCACGCTGGCCACCCCTTCTCCGGCCAGTTTCTGGATTGCTGCATCGATTGCCCAGCCCTTGCCGATCGCACCCAGATTCAGTTCGACGTCGGGCCGTAAGAATCGCACGCGATGTCCCTCCAGATCGAGTTCCACCAACTGCATTCCCGACGCGGCTCTGGCGAGAATAAGTTCCTCGTCGGATGGCGTACGACCCTGCCGCTTGAGAAACCCCCACGCGCGTACGAGAGATCCTGCGGCAATGTCAAAAGCCCCCCCAGTGAGATTAAAAAGCTTCCGGCAGTGCACGAGCAACTCAAAGAGATCTCCCGCCACGGGCTGCCAGTGCGATCCGGCCGTGGCATTGATGGCCGCCAGTTCGCTGGAGTCGCGATAGACCGTGATTCGTTGTTCGATCGCATCGACCAGATCGAGCGCATCGATTGCCAACCCTGTGGCATGGGGCACTTCGCCAGCGTTGAACACCATCTCGAAGCGACAGGCCATCGCCTCTCGGCCAACGACCAGCGTGTGGAGTTCAAGATCTGAGTTCATTGTTCAAGCAATTCACGGACTCCACGTCCTTTCTGATCGCCTCTTATCGCGGCGCTAGGCCGCGATCAAAAGCATCTTGATCGCGGCGAAATACGGCCAGCACTGTGTCGAATCGCTCCAGTGGAATCCGATACACGGGCTGTTCACCTGTGTGAGCGTGGCAGTGGGCCACGAGCAGTCGGTAGAGAAACTTGAACAACTGCCTCGGCACTCGCAGGCTGCGGAGGCCATCAAGCAACCGCCGCTGATCGACCTCTGGCTCGAAGAGTTGCGACAACGTCGCCGCCGGTTCACAGGCGCTGGCTGCCTTCACTCGGGTGGAGGCAATGTCGTAGAGCGTCTCGCCAGACCATTCCAGCGAGGGCACAAGATTTTGCTTGTCGAGCCTCGCCCGCTGATTGAACTGCTCGTCTTCGCGTTCGATAAACCGGTAGAGTTCGATTGGCAGAAGCAACTTGAATCCAATGCCGGGCGACTTCAGGAACTTATTGTCGAGCATTGGCCACATGACCTGTTTCATCCGGTCGGCCGAGCCATTGATGAGGTGCGGTTCGTCGAGTCGATCCACGATCACCACCATGCCAGCATAGCCCTGTGCGGCCAGAATCGCCTGTAGTTTTGCCAACAGTTCGTAGCGGTCATCGCTGCGAGCCACGGTCGGCAATGGCTGGCCAGCTAGATCGACTTCCGGCATGCGAGACAGCGCTCGGGCTAATTGCCCAACGGTGCGGTTGCCGGTGCGCATGTTGCGAACGATCTTTATCGCCGTCCACCACGCTCGCACGCGGCGCAGTACCCACGGACCCCATGCGGCCGCCACGATCAACCAGGGCCACCAAGCCTTCGCCCAGTCAAGTGACTCTCGCGAAACTCCTGCCACCAAGGCCGTGACAAGCATGAGCGTTGCGATCAACCCCAGTGCCAGCGGCCACAGGCCCAGCCACGCGCGGTAGCCCACTCGTCGCCGCAGTTTTCGCCATCGCGATGGAAATGTTTCGCCAGTGGACTGGTCGTAGCAAGCAGCCAACAGGGCCAGATCGCGAGACTGCGGCCCAGTGAGCTTTGCGGCAGATCGCGAGGATGTCGCCGAGGGATCGATCATCGCGCCCACGAGTTGCGTCACGGCCAGCGAGAGAATTGCGTCCATGTGGTCCCACAGTTTCCACTGCGAAAGCACTTTTTCGACCGGACGGTTGGGGCCCACTCGGCTTACAAACCGGTCGAGAAACGGGTTGAAGTCGTCATAGAGCACGACAAATGTCCGGCCTGCGGCTTGGAATGTGTTGTGCCGCTCAAACTGCCGCACCATCTGTAACTTCAGCGCGGTTTTGCCAGAACCTTTCTCGCCGAACACAATCGAGGTGCTGGGGTCGGCCGGGTCGCCGTAAATTTTGTCCCATGCCGGGTGAAATGTCGTTTCCAGGCAGGTGCGTTTAAACACTGTGTCGTTCTGCGCATCCTCCTCGGCAAACGGATTGCCAGCGATGCCGTGATGTTCGAGAAATTCCTGGATTTTCATCGGTGTGCTTAGGTTACTTGCCGGCGGCTACCATGCCCTCGACCATTGTGCGGAAGCCGTCGGCGTGCGCGGCGACAATCTTTCCGGGTCCGTAAAACTTTAGAAAGTAATTGCCAGCCTTGGGCGTTTCCACAATCGCGGCAAGCATCCTGTAGTCGGGGCGATCGATCGACTTGCCTCCGGCAAACGGTCCGCCGGGCATGTCTTTGAAGGTGCCAGACAAGTCGACAAGCGTGACGCTGCATCCGGCCAGCTTGAGCGTTTTTGTGACAGCCTTCTCTTTCGTGCTGCTGCCATCGGGTTGCGAGAACTGCCCGTACCAGCGGTCTACGTTGGCGGCCACGCTTCCGCCGGCGCCCATGACCGTCATGCGGCCAATCTGCTCTGCAACGCCAGCGTCTGCGGCCGGAATTGAAAACTCCGTCTCAACAATTCCCGACTTGGGCTGCACTCGTTGCCAACCAGCGGGGGCCTCAAGCGAAAGCGTGTCTGAAGCGATCGTAAAGGCCCGCGTTTGCTCGGCCACCTGCGCAGCAGCGTCGTTGGCTCCATTGGCCCAGAGCAGGCATGCCCAACAGGGCAGGAGTGTCCCGGCAGCCACCACCCAGAACCGGCGTTGGCGAGGACTGGGTTGCGAGATACGCCTGTCGTGTGATTGCATGGCAATTTTCTCCGAAAGATGACAACGTGTAGCCGGGAAAGAACCAGTCAAATTCTATCACAATCACTTCGCGGCCGTTGATCCTCGCCGGTTTTATCAGGCATTTTGAGCCGGCAGCAACTCGGGCAGCGGCTGAAGCGTCACCATCTCAGCCAAGCCAGCCTTCACCATTTCCTTGCCCGTGACATAGCGATGGGTCTTGATCCATTCGCCGATCAGAGTGGCCGACGCACCAAAGAGATCACCCAACAAAACATCCATGTCCTGTTCCAGTTCCGCAAAATGCCGCGACCACTCGGCCGCCTCGGTGATGCCGATGTGCTCCTCACTTTGCCACTTCATTGGGTGGAAGAGAAACACGCTGTAGGGAGTGACGAGCCGGCGCGTGCAGGTGGCGAACGGCCATAAGGTCGCCGATGAGCACTCACCGGTGACGATTCCCGTGGCCCGAATGCCGCGCAGACGCATGAGCGTGACGAGCGACATCGCGCAGTAAGGGCTGCCGCCAGGCGAATCAAAATAGATCGTGCACTCACCCCCCGGCTCAATGCTGAGTAGACGATCGGTCATGTCGGCCTCATTGTCGGTGAGGTCGCCCACGATGGCGATCTCCACCGGGCCGCGTCGCTCGTCTTCATCCATCCGTTCCGGTTCGCTGCGTGGCCTCGATGGTCGTGGTGGCATGCTCTGTGCATTCCTTCTAGGGAAGAGTGGAGGGCGATGACTGAAGGGCCGACGGAGCTTGAAAACAAAGGCCGAACGACTCCCGCAGGATGCTCCGAGCGTAAGAGGACAAGGCCTCCCAGAGCAAGTTCAGAGCAGGAGCCCTTGTTTGTAGCGGCCGATTCACCCCATCATGCAGCGGCCAACCCTTGCCCCAAACTCGCCCCAAGCCATTTTCACAAAGCGCACCTGCGGAGCACGTCGATGGGAATCGAGGCCTACTGCCCCAACGGCCATCGCATCAAGGTCAAGGACTCATTGGCTGGAAAGAAAGGTGTCTGCCCGACGTGCGGCATGAAGTTTCGGATTCCTAGCGAAACGGGCCAACAAGAGGCGTCGCCTTCAAAGCCAGTGGCAGGAGCCGGTTTTGAAACGCCCTTTCCATCGGCAGCAGACGCGAGCCCTCCGCTGGCCCGATTGCTTTCTCTGGATCCCAAGATTGTAGCTACACTGCCTCGGGCGGTACCTCGCGACGCGGCCGCTTTGCGTGGGCCACAGCAGCCTGTCGCCGCGCCCAGCGACTCGCCAGCATGGCCGGCATTCGATCAGCAGCCAGAGTCACTGCAGTCCGAGTCGCTCTTTGATCCGGCGCCAGCGTGGAATGTGCCTGCCCCCCCCCATCTCCATCCGGCGATTGCAGATCGCGAGGATCTCGTCTGGAGCATTGCGTTTGCTGGCGGTGAACCCACGCCACCCATGTCGGCCGAGTCGATGCAGGCGTGGCTGGATTCGCAGCAGCCCACTGGCGAGGAATACGTTTGGCGATCCGACTGGCCCGAGTGGCTCCCCTTCGGCGATGTCTTTGGTTCGCGCGGGTAGCGATTTGCCGACGTTTCTTTTTAGCTGCGGTAATCGCCGTGACAGGAGTCGCACGATTTCTTGATCGCGCCGACGGCAGTTCGTACGCTGTCGTAATCCCCCTTCGTCGCCCCGTCCCTCGCCTTGACAGCGGCATCCCGCATGGCCACGGCGTATGCGCGATAGCCATCGTCGTCGTGATACTCAAAATCCTTTTGTTGGATTACCTCGCTGATCACAGCCACCATTTCGATTTCGTGCAGAACTTTTTCCACCT
>CAIRDU010000385.1 GCA_903877395.1 uncultured Planctomycetaceae bacterium | reverse complement strand
CGAGTAAGCCACCGTTAACCAGTCGCTCGGGCGCAGCAAAGAGCAGTCGCAGTTCACCGGCCAGCAATCGTTCGCGAGTCTGCGTGCGTTCCTCCGGCGAGAGTCCGGAGTGGATGGCGGCGGCGGGATAGCCAATCGCCTCCAGCGCGTCGACTTGATCTTTCATCAGCGCGACCAGCGGAGAGATGACAACATCGGTCGAATCACTCATCAAGGGAGGTAGTTGGTAGCAGAGACTTTTTCCGCCTCCTGTTGGCATGACTACAAGAGAATCGCGACCGTTCAGGGCCGCGTGAATCGCTTCAGACTGCAGCGGCCGCAACCGATCGAAGCCCCACCAGCGGGTAAGCATGTCGGTGATGCGATGGCCTTCAAAAGGGCCGCCCGAAAAAGGTGGCGCGTCTGGCCTTGATTCGGGGAAAGACGCTGCCGGCCCTGACACGGATGCACCTGCGGTGTGAAAAGAAACCAGTTTCAAGATACCAGACCATTGCCCGAAGCGGGGTGCGTTTTTTTGCGTGCCAAGGCAAAAACGATCGCCCGGTCTTGTCGTGGCCACAAGACGCTAGAATGTCGGCATGTTTTGGATCGCTTGGAAAATGCTCATCGGCAACCGTGTGAAGTATCTCGGCATTGTGTTCGGGGTGTTGTTTGCGGCGCTTCTGATCGCGCAGCAGTCGTCCATTTTTTGTGGGCTGATGTTTCTCACGGTCAGCCAGATTCGCGATGTTGAAGGGCCCGGCATTTGGGTGATGGACCGCAACGTGAAGTTCATTGACGACATCAAGCCGATGCCCGACACCGATCTGTTTCGTGTGAAGGGGGTGGCGGGCGTGGAGTGGGCAGTGCGATTTTATAAGGGTCTGGCCCGCGCCAGAATGGAGCAGGGCGACTATCACCAGATGATTCTGCTCGGCGTTGACGATGCCACGCTCGTGGGCGCTCCCGAGGGGCTCTTTATGGGGAATCTGGCCGACTTGCGCAAGCCGCATGCAGTGATGATGGACGATGCGGGCTACAAGCAAATTTGGCCGGGCGAACCCTACATCTTGGACCGCGTGTTTGAGATGAATGACCGCCGCGCGGTGCTGGTGGGCATTACGAAGGCCAGTCGCACATTCCAGACGTTTCCGATCGTCTACACGCTCTACAGTCGTGCGGTGCTCTTTGCGCCGCCGGAACGCAAAGTACTCTCCTTCGTGCTGGCCCAACCGAGGCCCGGCCTTTTGGCGACAGCGGTCTGCCGAGAGATCACAGAGCAGACAGGACTGCAGGCACTCACCCGCGAAGAGTTTATGGAGAAGACCATTCGGCACTTCCTCGCCAAGACTGGCATTCCTGTGAACTTTGGGATTACTGTTTGTCTCGGATTCATCGTCGGCACGGCAATTGCAGGTCAAACCTTCTATCTTTTCACGGTAGAAAACATCAAGCAATTTGGCGCGCTCAAGGCAATGGGCACGAGTAACTGGACGATTCTCTTCATGGTGCTCTCGCAGGCAATGCAGGTGGGTGCCGTCGGCTACGGACTGGGGGTCGGACTGGCAGCACTCTTTGGATGGGGGAGTCGCGGCTTCACAAAACTGGCATTCTTCATGCCGTGGCAGGTGCTGGCGATCACTGGCGGCGCTGTGTTTGTGATCGTGCTTTTGGCGAGCCTGCTCTCGATCCGCCGCGTGCTCATCGTTGATCCGGCAATTGTATTTCGTGGCTAAGTCTTTCGTGTACGAGTGACGCCCCTATGTCCATTGTTCACGCCCAATCCGATCGCTCTGATACAGATGTGGCTGTGCGCGTGCGGGGCGTGACGAAGGCTTTTGGCTCGGGCGATTCGCTGACCAAGGCACTGCGCGGAGTCGACCTGGATGTGCCCTACGGCGAGATGTTGATTTTGGCCGGCCCCAGCGGTTGCGGAAAAACAACGCTCGTTTCAATTGTGGCTGGCACGCTGGAGCCCTCTGCTGGCGATGTCGTTGTGCTGGGGCAGGATCTGGTCGCAATGAGCCATGGGCGTAAGGTGCGTTTTCGTCGTGACAACGTCGGCTTCGTCTTTCAAGCCTATAATCTTCTGCCTGCGCTTACGGCCGCTGAGAATGCTGCCGTGCCGCTGTTGATCGCCGGTTGGCGACGCTCGCAAGCGGTGGAAGCCGCCAGCGAGGTGCTGGATCGACTCGGCCTTGGCGACCGTCTGACAAATCTACCGACCGAGTTGTCCGGAGGTCAGCAGCAGCGAGTAGCCATCGCCCGGGCAATCGTTCATCAGCCGCGTCTGCTGGTCTGCGACGAGCCGACGAGCGCATTGGATGCCGAGAATGGCAGGATCACGATGGAATTGATTTCGCGGATTGCAGTGCAACCGGACCGGGCGGTGATTGTTGTGACGCACGACTCTCGCGTCTATTCTTTTGCCGATCGAATAGCCTCGATGGAGGATGGCCGTGTCGAATCGGTCGAGGCTGGGCCGCGTCGCAGTGGTTTGGCAGAGGAGTGGCAAACGGAGGAATTGCGATCACATACTGTTCCTCCCAAAGGCCGTGTAGACTCGTAAGCATGTCCATTGCACATTCAACATTGAAGACTTCGCCCGAGGTGTCTGTCGCTGCCCAATCGCATGCGGACGTGACAGACGACACACTTGTCTGTGATGCGCCAGTGAAGCGGCGCACGCAGCGGCGGCGGAGCTTTGCTGATTTTCTCACGCAGGTTGTTCTGCCTATTGCGGCGATCGTTCTCATGGGCTTTGCGGTTTGGTATGTGTTGGAAACAAAACCTTTTGCACGCACTCCGCTGCCCCCAATCGAGCCCGCTCGGAGCCCGTATGCCGCCACGCTTGCCGCCTCGGGGTTGGTCGAGGCGCAGACGGAGAATATTTCAGTTGGTTCTGCAACGCCGGGCGTTGTTGTCCAGGTGCAAGTGAAGGTGGGTGACGAGGTGCAGTCGGGCACGCCGCTCTTTCGACTCGACGAACGACAGTTGCAAGGAGAGTTGGCAATTAAACGCGCGGCTGTGTCGCAGGCGACCAGTGAGTTGGTGCGACTAGAGGCCGAACCGCGGAAAGAAAAGATCCCTGTGCTTGTGGCACAGGTCAATGAGGCCCGGGCTGCGGTTATCCGAGAAGCCGATGCGCTGCGACGAACGGAGGATATGGTTGCCAGAAAAGTGGTCACCGAGCAAGAGTTGGTAGTGAGGCGAGAGGCAATGGCCGCGGCGCAGTCGATCTTCGATATGGCTCAGGCCAATCTGGATTTATTGAAGGCCGGCTCGTGGGAATACGACCGAGATGTGTGTCGTGCCGGGGTGACGCGGGCTGAGGCCGACGTCGCCAAGATTGAAATCGAACTCGACAGGCTCACCGTGCGTTCGCTCGTGGCTGGCCGTGTGTTGCAGTTGAATGTGCGGCCGGGAGAATTTGTAGGCACGCCGCCAGGGCAGCCGCTGGTGATTTTAGGCAACATTGAAATGCTGCATGTGCGAGTGGATATCGACGAGTTTGATATCGCTCGATTGAGCAGCACAGCTCCGGCATCGGCTGTGCCACGAGGCAACCTCCAGGTAAAGTATCCGCTGACATTCCTGCGGGTGGAGCCATTTGTTGTGCCAAAAAAATCACTCACGGGCAACAACACCGAGCGAGTTGATACGCGAGTGTTGCAGGTGATCTATCAGTGTG
>CAIRDU010000384.1 GCA_903877395.1 uncultured Planctomycetaceae bacterium | reverse complement strand
TCACTGGCATCTGGCTGGAAACGTGTGAGTCCGAAGGGGCAGTGTCAGCGGAGACCACAGGCCGGAATTCGCCCAATCGTATGCTGAATTCTGCAACGAATCAGATCCTGTTGGAATTCGGATTCGGCGAGAAAGATGTCGATGTCGATTCCACATTCGGCACGATAGAGCCCCCAACCAGACGTCAAGACTGTCCTCCACCTTCACTGCGGTGGGCCATGGTTTCCCCCATGGAGATTCCGGAAGGCCGACACCTAGTCGTCCATGAAATCCATGAGAGAGTCGTCCGCGCAATGCTGCGCCAATTCCCGATGAGCAGCGACCCGGCCATGGCCGCAACGATGAAACCGATGCCAGCCTGTATCGCTACGAGATAGCAGATGACAACGATTGCGTCGTGAGCAAACAGCAAGGGTTCGATGCGGTGAAGCGTAACAGCAAGATTCAGCTGACGAAATACAAAGTAGGAAATCCAGAGTGCTGTCGCCATTCGATCAGCAGGATGCACAAGAGTCCACACGCATACTACGGCCGCAAAAAAACTAAAACTGCGCAGGTTGAGCCGATAACGCTGCTGGACGAAAGGCGTGGTGAAAGCGAGTTCGGGATAAAGGGTGTTCGGCGACAAGAGTGCCAACGATCGCCAGATGAGCGTGCTTGCTGCGGATACGAGATTGAGAGCCTCGTTCCAACCTGCGGGCTGACTGGTGTCGCATTGCCAAAGGTAGATCACTGGACCGATCAAGAGCGGCACATCAAAAATCAGCAAAGTTCCAGCGATCAGGTTGAAACGGGCTCTAGGCCATTTCACGGTGTCGCCGGAATCGGCTGTCAATCCTTCGTATCGACGCTTGAGCGTCTCATCGACACTCGCGATCCGTACCGGCGCGAGTGATTCGGTTGCGAGTCGTGATTTCGCGGTCGACGGTCGAGGGCGACCATACAAGTCGAGATGCGCCTCGCACAGATCGTGGTATTCCCACCACGTGAGTGGCACCGACTTTTCCAGAAGATGCCGCACGTTATTCAGGGAGACACCGCGTATGTCTCCTCGCAGCGTCAGGATCGATGTCTGAAAACCTGATCCTTCGCCAAGACAGAACACGCGTGAATCGCGTGAATCGCGTGAATCGCTTGAATCGCGTGAATCGGAAGATCCCCGGCATGACTCCGTGGCAACGATCCCCGCTAGGTAGAGCAACACGTTGCTCACACCGGTATGTTGCGTGTGCTGAAAAAACGACAAGGATGGCAAGAGTTTTTCGAGATAATCGCCCCCCTCCGCCCCATCCGCTTCCATGACGGTCTTGAACGACTTGCGGACGCGGCTTGGAGTGATGTCGTGTATCGCGAAGTAATCGAAGGCATCGGCAATTCTGGAAACGTGATGCTTCTCTTTCCAGGACTGTACAATCTGACCCAATTCGCGCTCGTAGAATCGCTCGAAGGACTCCGGTCCCCCGGCGTCCGGGTAGCTTCGGTAAGGAGCTGCCGAAGCTGGGCGAATTGACGTGAAATTATGGCACGTCCGCGACTCGTACGTGTCGATGGTGAGCGCTGCGTTCGGCGCTATCACCGCAGCGCACGCGGCCGCGCCGTTCCAGACACGATCGTACGGATATCGAATGGCTGTCGCGGTATGAGAGAAATCCGCAGTGACGACCAGCCCGAGCTTTCCGTTCCACAATGGACTGCCCATCCAACTGGCAACGTGCATCAACGCGTTCATTCCGGCGTTGCAGGCAAAAGTATTATCGCCGCCAATGATGTCGTAGACGCCGTGCTCGTTGAACATCGCGCAAATGTACGACTGAATCGGCTTCGTGCGATCGACGTTGGTGGAGGTGCCTACCTGAATCATGCCGATGCTATCCCACGCGATCCCTGTCCGCTGCATCAGATCCCGGACCACGGTAAGGGCCATGGAGATGACGTCTTCGTCTCTAGGCAACACCGTGAGCGATTCCGCTGCGTCTCCCTGCGTCAGCGGGTATTGGGAGAAGGGGACGGCATCTTTTTTCGCGACGCACCTGCCGGGAAGATAGACCTGTAAGTGGTGAATCCCACTGTTCATTGCGAGGTGACCTCAGAAAAGGAAGGGTGTGCTGCATCAGCTTTCGCCAAGTGCCTCACAAAAAGCGTTCACCGATGAGACGCGGATCTTCGCACCATTGTCTGCTGCACCCATAACGCTGTTTCATGGAGCGACATGATGCCAACCATATTGGTTCCATGATGTGGCTCGATCTGCACGTCTCCCCGATAGTCGACGCCCTGCCTCAAGGGCCGGCTCAGTGCTTTGATTTTTCCGAAAAGCGCGTAGACGGCAGCCTGAGGCGTTCCGCACGAGACACCAGGGTTCTCCTCGCCGTGCCGTATGTAACCCTGCGGAATCTCCTCTTCGGTCACATAATCGTGCCAATGTGCGAGCGCCAGCCCCTCGTTACTCAAGGCATCCCGGAACACGGAGCCTTGTCCAAGAGTCGCGAGAATGCTGGCGACAAAGCAGTTGCCCAGGGCACTGGCCAGGATTGTGTACGTGTCGTAGGAGGGCTTGCAGTCCTCGGGTTGGGTCATCCCCTCTGGGGTTTCCATCCGCACTACCGCCTTGGACAAGGTCAACCGAACGAGGTCCTTCTCCGGAATGATCCGTGTCTTTTCGCAACCCGACCGTGTGCAAAGCACGGACACCTCCGGTACTTCCACCACGAATTTCTCGCCCGACAGGGACACTACCACGTACACCGCGCCATTTATTTCATGCAGGGAGTTGCTCTCCCACGCGATGTCGGCGATTCTCTGCGGTGCTTCCGCCAATGCGACTGCTGGCTTGTACACAACCGGCAACTGCCAAGCCAAGAAGCCGAAGCTCATGCCATTGCGATGGTCCAGAAACGCGGTCACCAGAAGTCGATGAAGAGGGCTCTTGAAGATGAACCCGTCAAGCGTCGCATACGCATTCATCAAATCGCCCTGAGCCCAGACGGCGGCGCTGGCACGAAAGTCCTCGACGTACCGGTTGAACGTCGGCGAAGACGGATCGAATCCACCGTAGCGCACAGACATCTCCGACGCTCGAGGGGGCGCCACGCGGGTTGCGAGTTTGGGGACGAGACCCCGAAGGACGTCGTCGGTCAGCGACTCGCCGTTAGTGAATGTCGCAATGCCACCGTTCATGGTGCACATGACCCATGACGAGTCGGTCACGAAAATACAAAGCGACACGAGGTTGGTGGCCATAACGGCGATGATTGCATCCAGCTTGGCTTGGAGGCTGCTCTCCTCCGAAACCGGGCAGCGGCGATCGAAGATGCCCACGGTTGGGCTACTAGACAGGTTGTTCACCGGGACATGCCCGAGCGCGAGGGCATCAAACTGACTGTCCCCGACAGAAATCGGCACGACGCCATCCATGAGTCGCTCGCCGGTCGTCAGAGCTGTGGAAAACGGGATTTCCCGGACGCCCGCTTCGCGGAATGCCTTTCTCAGACGGTCGCCAAACGTCTGCAGCCGAGGCGTCACGCGGGTTCCAGGTACGAAGGTTACCTTCAGACTCCGCACCATCTCGGGCAGTGTGATCGGAACGGGTCGTCGGATGCCCAGCACAGCCCGCGCGGTACTCACGTCAAAGGGAGGCGCGTCCTGGCTCATGGATGCGGTCCTGATGTTGTGGCCGGTGTCGCAGCGTGGGCGGGAGCCAACCCAACCAGCAATGCCATCGCGGCATCCGCGAGCGTGAGCACCGTGGGGTTACCCGAGAGTTGCTGCGCCGTCAGCGTGATACCGATCTTGGATTCCACGCGGGCCATCAGTTCCACAGCCATCATGGAATCCAGGCCTATTTCCTTTAAGGGTCGATCAAGGGGGAGACGGACCATGCTGATGCGCAGGACATCGGCAATCTCCCGGCGCAGAAACTGAGCCACCATGTCACGCTGCTCTTGAGGATCTGCCGCACTGAGTCGCTGCCGGAGTCCTGCGATGCCACCGCCATCATCCAGCCCAACATCTTCGCGAACAACGAACTCGAACCGTGGCGACGTCAGGACCGAACCAAGGCCGGGGGTCGTCTTGGTCCAACGAAACGAACTCACGAGCAGCAGCGTGATGTCGTTGGCCAACGTCCTTTGCAGGACCTCGAAAGCCTGCTCGGACGCAATGCCGCGCCACTTGAGCCGCGAAAAGTGCTGGGCAAGTTCCTCGCTGCGTGCCGCATGACCGACATCGCGGATGCGATCCAACTGGATGGACGCCGCGGGCAGGCCAAGGCTCTGGCGATGGAACGCCAGACCATCGCAAAACGCGTTGGCGGCCGCGTAGTTTCCCTGGCCCACGTTCCCGAGGACCGTGCTGACCGACGACAACAAGACAAAGAAGTCAAGCGATCTCTCTCGCGTCTGGAGATGAAGGTTCCAGGCCCCGTAGGCTTTGGGGTGCATGGGCCGCTCGAACGCCACTGTGTCCATCTCGCGAATGACGCGGTCATCGTAGACCGTGGCCGCGTGAACGATCCCCCGAAGCGGCGGCAGAGTGCGATCGATCTCCACCAAGAGACTCTCCAAGTCTGAAGCGCTGGCTGCGTCGCAGGATCGGGCCCACACGGTGACGCCTTGCGCCCGCAGACGGGCGAGGCCGGCCTGCGATTCGTCAGAAGTGGGGCCGTTGATGCCGGTCAACACCAAGGTGCGAGCACCATGGCTGGCAAATTGCTCCGCCAGTGAAAGTCCCAGACCGCGCAAGCCACCGGTGATCAGGTAGGTGGCATCGGGCCGAAAGGTTTCGCGGGCAGCGCTGAGCCCACGGCAACGATTCACGGGAGTCTGATCGACGGTGAGGACGATCTTACCGGTGTGTTTCCCCTGGGCCATGCGGCGGAAGGCGTGGGAAGCGTCCGCGAACGGGAATGTCTGGTGCGGCAGTGGGACCACGACGCCCTGCTCTATCAGCGGAAGGATTTTCGCCAGCAGGGGTCCGGACCGATCCGGCGACATATAACGGGACATGTCGATCGCAAAGTAGGCCAGACTGTTTCGGAACGGCCGGAGGTTGATCGTGCTGCCGCCATAGATGTCGCGTTTCCCAAGTTCCAGGAACCTGCCGCCGACGCGCAGCAAGTCGAGGCTCCTGATGAGCGCTTCGCCGGCCAGCGAGTTGAGGACGATGTCCACGCCCTGTCCTCCGGTCAGGGCCATGATCTCGTCCGCGAAATCCAGGGCGCGCGAGTTGGCCACGTGCTGCACGCCGAGGTCGCGCAGGAACTGCCGTTTCGCCGGTGTGCCTGCCGTCCCGAACACTTCTAGGCCAGCATGGAGGGCCAGTTGCACGGCCGCTTGGCCGACGCCGCCGGCGGCTGAGTGGATCAAAATCCGTTCGCCGGCCTGCATCCGCGCCAGTTCATGCAGTGCGTGGTAGGCGGTGAAGTAGGCCACAGGAATCGTTGCGGCATCCTCCATGGTGATGTCCGGCGGCAGCGGCAGGGCCACGGCGGAAGGGACCGTCAAATGCGTGGCCATTGCGCCGAGCCACATCCCAAAGACGCGGTCGCCCACAGCCCGATCCCGCACCGCGTCGCCGACCCGTAAGACTACGCCCGCGAACTCATCTCCCAGAAGGTCGGCATCTTCGGCCTCTCCCGGATAGATACCCAGCACCTTCATGACATCACGGAAGTTCAGCCCGACAGCGCACACCTCGATCTCTACCTCCGAGGGAGCCGGCGCACGACGCTCCATGGGCCGCAGTCGCAGACAATCGATGACGCCTAGCCTGCCAATCTGCAGACGACACGGCAGGTCCCTGTGCAGACCGCGTTGGTGGCGATTGAGCCCATCCACGGTCGACATTGGCACGATCCGCTGGACATAGCGAGCCTCCCCGCGGAACGCCACTTGATCTTCGCCGTCATCGGACAACAGCTCACCCAGCAGCGAGGGAATGTCGGCTTCGCCGGCCAGCGGAGCAAGGTCTACGAGTCGGCAGCGGAATTCCGGATGCTCGTTGGCCAGCACCCGGCCCAAGCCGGTGAGAGGGGTCTGCGCCACCGACAGCGGAGCCTCGCTCTGCCCGGCCGGTTGTGCGTTTCTCGTCACGAGCCAGAGGCGGGGTGGCTTCATGCCGGAGCGCCGCTGCAGGGCTTGGACGACATGGAGTACGGAGTGACAGACGAACGACTGCGCCTGCCGGAGCGCGTCAAGAGACACCGTCTCACCGGACGGCGCGTCGAGACTCAAAAGGTGGACGATGCCGTCGCACTCGTGATCGACAAGGTCTGTCATGGAATCGCCAACGTCCTCAGCCCCTGCCAGTCGCACGGCGTGGCCTCGACGGCGGAGGGCCTCGGCTAGGTCGCGGCCGACGCTGCCACGGTCACCCAAGATCAGCCACGATCGGGTCTCGGCAGGTGCGGAGGAATCGGCAACCGTCGATCCGCAAGGCACGTTGTCCGGTAACGCTGGACGCCTTGCGACGTAGACGGCCCGGCCGAACTCCGTCACACCATCCGTATCCGAGGCCACGATCGGTTCGCCGTACCCCAGTTCCGTCAGCACATCCAGCCATCCAGCGCGCTCCGGAGGCAACCAGGGTGCAACCGGCGTGCTATCGTCGCTTGCGCTGGATTCATTCAGGAGCATCCACAGCAGGGATTGCAATCGCGAACGGGCATCCGGCTCCGAAAACAGCAGCACTCCGCCAGGGGCGAGCAGTTGCAGCGCATGCTTCAGCCGTTGCCGGCAGTCGCTGCGAGAAAAGACATCGACTCCCAACAGCAGATCAAACTGCCCGAGCTCCCAACCTTGTACGGTCGGATCTTGGCTCAAGTCCAGCATCTGGCAATCAACGCCATCGTAGTCCCGCAGCTGTCCTTCGGCGTGCGACAGGACGTCCGGGGACGTGTCGGCGACAACGTACCGCGTCGTCGCGCGGGGCAACTCCGCCAGTGCGTGCAGCGAGAGCGCGGCCCTACCTGCATCCAGCTGGAGAACCTGTAGTTCGCGCCCCTCAGGCACGCTCTTCACCATCTCGGCCACCCCGTGCCGCATGATCAGATTCGACGGTAACCATGCCGGGGCACTAGCCCGAGCCTGGTCCAGCAGGTCGGCCATCTCCTCGGACAGCCGCCCCGCGTCGGTCTCGCGATCGCTCGTCAACATTCGCGACAGGGACTGACCGTAGTGCTTGAGGAGCGTCAGTTCGTGAAACAGCCCCGGAAACCTGTTGAGCAGGCTGCGCCACAACGAAGCCGCCGACTGGGATAGGTCAGGAAGGACTTCGAACCGCCACGTCCGTTCGTCGGGAAAAGGACGGAGGAATCCGTCTTCGGCCAACATGCCGAGGCACCACTCGAGGAGTGGCTCGGATGCCACCGGCACGCCGAGCCGCTCCATCGCGGTCGAGAGCGACACCGTTTCGCCGAGCTGCGGGAAATAGCCAAGTTCGTCAAAAGCCTGGAACAAGTACAGACACCAAAGCTTCTCGACATCCGGTCCGCTTCTGTGCAGCAACTCCCGCTGCCGCATTCGCTGCTGCATGGCTTCGGCTCTGGCTTGCAGCGACGCGGCCAACGTCGCCTGCGGGGGCAGAAAGTCTGCCGGCGCACTCGGCGGCAAGAGCCGCTGGGACGGCGGCAACGGCTTCGGTCGCCAGGCGAGCTCGTAGCACCAATTCCTCAGGGCGTCGGCATCACCAGGGCCGTCGACCGGCCGGTATCGTAGACCCTCAAGCAGGGCCACGACCCTCCCGTCGTCGGCGATGGCCTTCAACTCCAACACAAACGTTGACCGACTCTGCTTGACAACGCGGGCGTGTCCCCAGAAGCAGGTCTCCAACGGCGCCAGAAACCACAGCCGGTCGAATGCATAGGGGAAGATCGTTCCCACCGACGCGTGCGGATCGGTTTCCTTGTAAAGAATGGACGCCAATTGGAGACAGGCGTCAAACAGCGTTGGATGCAGACGATAACGGCCTGCATCGCCACGCAGGGCCTCGGGCAACTCGACTCGGCACAAGGCTTCACCGTCGCCGTGCCAGACTCGCTTCGCAGTTCGAAACATCGGGCCGTAGAAGAAGCCCTTCTGCTCCGCCCGCCGGTAAAACGCCGAGACCTCCACTTCCGTCGTGCATCGCTGTTGGATCTGCGCGATATCTTCGACGCCCAGCGAGGCCATCGATCGGACCGGCCTGACGACCCCCTTGGCGTGGCGTGTCCAGGCATCCTCGTCCGCTCCGATGTTGCTGAAAATGCCGAACTCGTTACCGGCCGGCTCGTACCGAATATGGAGGCGGGTACCCGGGCTCCCCTCATTCAGAAACAAGGGGCTCTCGATGTCGACGTCTTGCAGACAACAGGGTTTGTCGGGGAACATCTCGGCCGCTACGGCCAGCGCCAACTCGATGTAACCAGCCGCAGGAAACAGGGGCCGCCCCTGGACCGAGTGATCCCGTAAATAAGGCAAGAGACGCGTGTCAGCACTGGACAACCACGATGGTCCAGGAGAGTTCACGCGTCGCATCAACAGCGGATGCCTCGTCTCGGCGACGCGTGTTCGCGCGTGTTCGCCGGCTTCCCTCCAATGCTTTCGGTGTTGCCACGCATAGGAGGGCAACGGCACGGGCCGGCTGGCGGATGATGGAGCGATGGAGTTCCACGAAACCGCGTAGCCCAAGCAGTGCAGCGATCCGAGGGAGCTCAACATCACCTGCAGTCCGTCGTCCCCCCGCTTCAAGGACGGCAGAACATTCCAGTCTTCGTCGGGGAGCGAGTGCTGCAAGCACTGCCTGATCGATGCGGATAGCACCGGATGGCCACTCAACTCGAGGAATGTGGTGTATCCCTGTTGAGCGAGATGTGTGATCGCGGGTCCGAATCGCACCGTCTGACGAACATTCTGCCACCAATAGTCGGCGTCGAGTTCCGGCCCAGAGAGGAGCCCTTCGGTGACGGTCGAGTAGAGGGGGATCTGCGCGTTCTTGGGCGACACGCCAACCAGGGCGGTCAGGAGCGGTTCTCGAACGGGATCCATCTGCACGCTGTGAAATGCGTAATTGACCGGCACGGTGCGCTGCCAGAAGCCACGGGAGTCCAACTGCAAGGCGATTTCGCTAAGGACGCGAGGATCGCCCGAAAGCGTCACGGATTGCGGGCTGTTGACCGCTCCCACACACACATCATGACCGTACGGCGCAATCAACGCTCTTGCCTGGTCTTCGGTGAGAGCTGCTGCCAGCATGCCACCGCTCGATGAGACACGCTTCATGGTGTTACCGCGATGGTAAATCACCTTCATGGCCGTATCCAGGTCGAAGACTCCCGCCACATAGGCGGCAGCAACTTCGCCGACACTGTGTCCGACGACGGCGGCAGGCCGAATGCCCCAGTGAGCCCATAACGCTGCCAGCGAGACCTGCAGAGAGAAAATCGAGGGCTGGGCGATCGCTGTATCGTCCATCCGTGACCGGGACTCACCGGCCAGAAACTCATCCAACAGTGACCATCCGTCCTGCGCGGCGAGGGCTTCGTGACAACGCTGCATCATGTCGCGGAACACGGGTTCTCGGTCGTAAAGATCTCGCGCCATGGCAGGCCACTGTGCGCCCTGTCCGCTGAACACAAAGACCGGTCCGGGCCGCAGTCGCGCCTCGGCGGACGAGACACAGGCCGGCAGTTCTCCCTGAACAAAGGCCGACAGCCGGCCATGGAGTTCATCACGCGACCGCCCGGCGACCGTCAATCGGTGCTCATGGTGACGGCGCCGGTGGGCCGCAGAAAAGACGAGATTGCGCAGGTCGTTGTGCGATTCCGTCTCGGCTGTCTTGAGAAAGTCTGCGTGCCGCTGGGCGAGGGCCCGTAACCCTTCCTCGCTGCGAGCCGATATCGGCAGGAGATAGACTCCGTTGTCGTTCGCGTC
>CAIRDU010000383.1 GCA_903877395.1 uncultured Planctomycetaceae bacterium | reverse complement strand
CGGAAGCTGGGGGCCATCGACGATCCAGTGCGGCTGTACCTGTTGCAGATGGGAGGGATTCCACTGCTCACTCGCGATACGGAGGTGTCGGCGGCGCAGCAGATCGAATTGTGGCGACGGAGGTTTCGCGACACGATGCTGGGAAACGACTTGATCTTGTCCGGCGCAGTGCAGCTCTTGGAGAAGGTGCAGGCTGGGACGGTGCGGCTGGACCGCACCATCGAGGTGGCCGTTACTAATACCAAGGAGAAGAAGCGAACACTCAAGCGTTTGGGACCAAATCTCGAAACGCTCCAGCGTCTCGAAAAGGAAAAAAAAGTGCTGTTTCGGATCGCCATGTCTCGCAGCACGCCTGCAGTCGCAAGGCGGGATGCATGGCGCCGGTTGGTGCGGCAGCGGAGCAAGGCGGTGCGACTGGTCGAGGAATTAAACCTACGCATCCAGAGACTCTATCCGTTGCTCAAGCAGTTGCGGACGCTCGCTAGCCGGCTCCACTCGCTGGACGCGCAGCACGTGGGACACAAGGGGGCTGCCGGCATGTCCTGCGACGCGATCGGTCGGGAATGCCTGGAACTGCTACGCTCGACGGGAGAGAGCCGTTGCACGCTCAAGCGACGGCTGGATCGGCTGGACGATTTGCAGCAACGCTACGATGCGGCCAAGCGAGTGCTGGCCGCTGGCAATCTGCGACTGGTCGTTTCCATCGCCAAGCGATACCGGCACCGAGGACTCAGCTTTCTGGATCTGATTCAGGAAGGGAATTCTGGTCTGATGCGAGCCGTCGACAAGTTTGAGCATGCTCGTGGGTTTAAGTTTTCGACGTATGCGACCTGGTGGATCCGGCAAGCGATCACCCGTGCGATCGCCGATCAGAGCCGCACGATTCGCGTGCCTGTCCACATGATCGACACCATGACAAAGCTGCGGAACGCCTCCCGAATCTTTCTTCAGCAGAACGGCCGAGAGGCAACAGCCGAAGAGTTGGCCGAACGCAGCGGCCTGTCGTTCGAAGAAGTCGAGTGCGTCGCGAGGATGTCGCGGCAGCCCGTTTCGCTCGATCAGCCAATCGGAGAGAGCGACGAGGGAGGCTACGGCGACTTCGTGAAGGATCATCGAGAAGACGACCCTCTCAAGGGCGTCAACCAGCAGTCGCTGAGCGATTCGATTGGCCGAGTGCTTCAACAACTGCCGTATCGCGAGCGGGAAATTATCCGGCTGCGGTTTGGCCTGACAGATGGCTACAGCTACACGCTCGAGGAGGTGGGCACTATCTTCAGCGTCACGCGCGAGCGGGTCCGGCAGATTGAAGCCAAGGCTGTGGAGAAACTCCGACAGCCCGACTTACATCGCAACCTATCCGGCTTTGTGGATGACGCAGCGGTTGAGCGGATGAGCCGGTAGTCGGCTGTGCCACAAGGCCGGTCAACTACTTTTGGTGGGTTATCAGACGCCCTTAGCTTCGTCGAGGGCTTGTTGCAGCTTGGCTTTTGGCTGCACGCCCATGAACTGCTGTACGAGTTGGCCCGACTTGAAAATCATGATCGTGGGGATGCTCGCTACATTGTAGGTCATTGCTACGTTGTTGTTCTCATCCACATTCACTTTGCCGATCCGAAACGTGCCCGAATTTTCGGCAGCCAGCTCTTCGATCGTTGGGCCAATCATCCGACACGGGCCACACCAGGGTGCCCAGAAATCAACCAGCACTGGCACGGGGGAATCGAGCACCTCGTGCTGAAAGTTGTCGTCGGTGAATTGAATCGCGGTTCCCATGTGAGTGAACTCCTTCCGTTTCCAAATACTGGTTTGAATTGCCACAATGCTGCACACTGTCATACGCGACGAAGTGCGGGCCTGGAAGTATAGCCGGTAGCCTGCCGTGCGTACATCAAGGCGACAGACCAACAGGGCTTCTTAAAAAAGCGACTCGAAAACGTGGTTGCAAAATCAGGCTCCCCAAAAACAGTGGCAGGTGTCAGCGATGAGTGATTCTCGGCCTGCCGATTGTTGGCTCGTTTCGCGCGATTCCACTGGGCTG
>CAIRDU010000382.1 GCA_903877395.1 uncultured Planctomycetaceae bacterium | reverse complement strand
GTCAGCATCGGCTTGGGATCAAACGTGTCCATTTGAGACGGACCGCCGTTGGCTAGGATTTGGATGACGTATTTGGCCCGAGGTTGGAAATGGGGCGGCCGGAGGGCCAGCGGGTCGATCGTCTCGCCAGCACGGGCGGAAAGATCGCCTAACAACGCCGCCAGGCCCACAGCTCCAAAGCCAGCTCCGCACTTTTGCAGGAGTTCGCGTCGGGAAATGGGCGGGCTGCGCAGCGTCGCGGGATGCGTGGCGTTTATTGGATTCATGGGCGGGAGCCTCCAGTGGCTAGTCGCAATAAATGAACTCATTTGACATCAAAAGCACGTGCACGAAATCAGTCCACTGCTCGGCAGTCGGTGTCTCTCCAAGGTATTGGCGGGCCAGCAAGACTTCCTCTGCTGCAGGCTGACGGGAGAGGACACGGCGATACATCGCGGCGATGCGATCTGTTGCTTCAAGCGCGGCGGCGATCTCCGGCTGTTGGGCGACTGCCTCTGCCTGCGCCCGCAGGAACCCGCTATTGAGGAAGTAGAGGGATTGGAGCGGGTGGATCGTTTCGGTGCGACGTGGAATCGACTGGTCTGGATTGGCCACGTCAAAATTGCGGAGCGTCGCGGGGATGCGAAACCGGTCTGTGTAGCCGTAGACAGCACGCCGGACGTTTTTGTCGTCGAGCAACTGGCTGCGGCCGCCGGTCTGCGTGTCGAGCCGTCCGGCCACGCAGAGCAGGCTGTCTCGCAGTGGCTCAAACTCCAGCCGCCGCGGACTCATCCGCCAGAGCAGCCTGTTGCCCGGGTCGAGTGTGAGGGCTGCTGACTGCGGGCTACTGCTTTGCTGCCACGTCGCCGATGTGAGGAGGTACCGGTGCAGCGACTTGAGTGACCAGCCATGCTGGACAAAATAGCCTGCTAGGTGATCCAGCAGTTCCGGATGCGAGGGACGCTCGCCTACTGCGCCGAAGTTATCGGCCGTTGCAACGAGGCCCGTGCCAAAGTGTTGCTGCCAGATGCGGTTGACGATCACTCTCGCCGTCAGCGGGTTTCGCGGGCTGGCCACGGCGTGTGCCAGTTGCAAGCGGCCGTCGTCGGAATAGGTCTGATCGTCGACGGCATCCAGCACGCGGGGAATCCGTCGTGAGACCCCGGGGCCGACTTTGTGGCGGTCGCCCCGAACCATCACATGCGGATCGACGGGCTGAGCCGATGCCACGACAGCCTGAGCCCGGCAGACGGGTGCCTCGGCCTCAAGAGTCACTAGTCGCCCACGGATCGCACCTGCGGCAAGGTTTTCGTCGTTTGAGATAATCTGAATTTCGTTGAACGGTAGCTCGAAATCAGCGGCGATCATCTCGCGACTGATCTGCAGCGGTGAGGTTGCCTCAGCCACCAATGCGGCCAGTCCGCAACGTGTCGATGATGCGAGCCCATCCACGATCAACCGCCCGAAAATGTCTGCGACATCCAGCATTGAAGACGGTGGACTGCCTTGGAGCGAAGCCAGAACCTGCGAGTCGTGTTGATCCGGATGAAGCGCGGCCTCGCTGATGATCTCGGCGGCAGCAGCCGCAAAACCGTCGCGAGGCAGTGCCATAAAAACAGGCCAGAGGCGAAACTCTTTCTCGCCGCTGTGCACGCTCTTGGCAATCAACGCGATCCATCGCGGCGGGCCACCCGCGACCAGCAATCCCTTGGGAGTGTCGCGGGGAATGAAGCCATCAGTCGTGCGGTGGTGCGGCGATTCCTTCACGACGTATTGGAGGTACTCCGGCGCAAGCTCTCGCAGGAGCCGGTTGGTTTTCACGAGACATGTCTCGATGTGCTTCTCGTATTCGTCGAACAGGGCAGCCCGTGCATTGCGGTACTTGACCACGGCATCGCCCGAGGAAGCTGTATTCATTTCCGGCAGGTCCATCGGCTCTCGCAGGCTCGCCAGAATACCGTAGAGCGAGTAGTAGTCGGCCGTTGGGATCGCATCGAACTTGTGGTCGTGGCAGCGGGCGCACGACACGGTGAGGCCGAGCATCCCGCGGCCAATCACGTCGATGCGATCGTCGATGATCAGCTGCGCCGCCTCGGCATTGCCCTCGAACCGCCGACCGACGGTGAGGAATCCAAGGGCCCGCAGATCGGGCGCCGCCTCAGCGGGGAGACGGTCGGCGGCGATCTGTTCGATGACAAAGCGATCGAACGGCTTGTCGGTGTTGAGTGACTCAATGACGTAGTCGCGATACGTGTGGGCAAACGGGATCCGACGCTCGCCGTCCGTCGATTTATCTGTAGTGTCTGCGTAGCGCGCGACGTCGAGCCAGTGGCGGCCCCACCGCTGCCCATATTCCGGCCGGGCGAGGAGCTGATCGACGATCGTGGTGAAGGCCTCGTCGCTCGGGTCGGCAGCAAAGCGTTCGACTGCCTCGTATGGCGGCGGCAGCCCGATCAGAAAAAGATAAGCCCGACGCACAAGCGTCCGTGGATCGGCTCGCGGACTCGGCTGGAGTCCCTCTGCGGAAAGCCGGGCTCTCACGAACTGGTCGATGGCGTTCTCATGAGCCTCGATGCGTGCCGTCGGTGGCACCGCGTTGAGGGGAATGGGCTGAAGCGACCAGTGGTTGCGGGCCTGTTCCAAAGTCATAGGGGTGAGCTTTGTTCCGCTGGGCAATGCTCCGCTGGGCAACGGGGCCACTCGCCGCGGATCCGGCGCCCCCATTCGGATCCATTCGGTAATCAAGGCAATCTTGTCGTCACTCAACTTGCCATCCGGAGGCATCTGCAGGCTTTCGCCTGTGTAGCGAATGGCCCAAACGAGCAGGCTCGCATCCGGGTCACCCGGAACGATGATGCCGCCGCTGTCGCCCCCGGCTTGCCAACCCGGCAATGAATCCAGTCGCAGCCCCCCGTCGTGCTTGTCACCGGCGTGGCACTCGTAGCAATGGTCGACCAGTAGCGGCCGGATCTTGGACTCGAAGAACGCCTCGCCGTCTACCACTGGCAGCGCGCCCACGGCACGAGGGGTTTCATGCAACCAAGCTGCGAGCAGAACGAACACGACCCCATTGAACCAGCCGATAAAGGCGACTCTTCGGCTGGCACGGCAGTATGTCTGAACGTCTTGCACTGAATCAGTACTCTACCCAGCAGAAGCGAAGTGCTGCAAGACAAAGAGTGAAATACGTGTGTCTTGTCGAATCGCCCAATGCGGATTTGACTCATCAGCACCAGTCCATCGCCTGCCTTCGGCCCCCTTGGACGCCACGTCGGCTGCGCATGGGTAGTGTCACTGCTATGCTTACGCCCAGACAGGGTTCCATGTTCCAAGAAGTTCAAAAAGAGTTGTCTTCATCATAGGGAGTGTACCGATGCAGTCACGCGCCACACCCACCGCTCAAGCACTCCCTCGCACTGGTGTGGTTGGCCTCATGACCGCAACAGGGCCTGCGGTCTGGTTGGTGGGCGGGGCGATGCTTTTAACCGCAGGTTGCGACGGCCCGGCAGTTCAGAAGGCCCCTGCAATTAAAACTCGCACAACGGTGGGCAAGACCACGCAGAACGTGCTTCAACTGTCCGAGGCACTCAAGGCTGGCGGAGTGCTGGCAGAAATGACAGCCACCGGAGAGGGGATTGATGTGTACGCCGATGCCTACCGCACGAGTGTCGGAAAACTGGCGATGATTGCCGTCACGCAAAAGATGCAGTTGCACAACGCCGAACACGGCGCAGACCCAGCCACCTACGAAGAATTCATGTCGCAAATCATCGGGCCGGGGAAGCCCGATGGGCTGCAGTTGCCGATGCTGCCCTACTATCAGGAATACGCATACGATCCGGTCGCCAAGACGATCGTCGTGGTAGAATTTCCTGCTAAAAAGGAACAGCGAAAAAAGGAAACAACCGGCGCATCGGGG
>CAIRDU010000381.1 GCA_903877395.1 uncultured Planctomycetaceae bacterium | reverse complement strand
GAGACCCTTGATGACGTTGTTTGGCAGGTAGTTCGCCACGGCACCTGCACGAAGCATGCCAAAGACAATCTGCAGGACGCCGCTGATCGAAATCGCTAGAAGAAACGCCTCGAACGATCCAAGGATCTGCATCTGCGAAAGCACGATGGCGGTGAGGCCTGCCGCGGGACCCGAAACGCTGATGTGCGAACCGCTAAACAGTCCAACAACGACACCGCCGATGATGCCGGACAGGATGCCCGCGATGATGGGCAAGCCAGAGGCATGCGCAATTCCCAGGCACAGCGGCAGGGCAACAAGAAAGACCACGACGCCAGCAAGGACGTCACGACCGATGGATGGGGAGGAACCGGGTGCAGAAATACTGGTGTTCATAAGTGGATCGCGGGAGGTGGACGGGGGACAATACAGCGTCTGTGTAAAGGGCGGATTGCTTGGTCCAACCAGCGAATGGTGGGCGCGGAGCGCCAAATCTGTTCAGATGGCGACTTCGTCGACTACTTCAGTTTGCTGCGCAAAGGAAACCAATTGGAACCATTGTGAGCGAGTGCAATCACGAAGGCAACGTTGTCCACGGCAATCCCATTCGGCATGGGCGCGATGGGTTCTCGATGTTCCAACGTTATGGGGTTGGGAGGTCTGCCCAAGGGTGCTCGAGCGCAAGTCCCGCCCCTCTGGCTCAATATCCGTGCAGAGTTTCCTTGGAACAGGTGTGGGAATGGCGTACCTTTAATGTTCCGGGAAGATCCGGGGAGGTTCTCTAATGAAGATGATGCGATGGGTGCCGCTGATCGTGTGGGGAAGTCTCGTTGGCTCGGATTCCGCCTTGTGCAGATCGGCCACCGGACAGGTCATTAGCGCGCAGTCTGCTGCGACGCTCAACCCGGCAGACTTCCGGGCGAGTACGCGCCTCCAGTACGGCCTGACGCAGCCGCAGGCATACCAAGGGGCGATTCTCGGTGGTGCTCGCATCAACTCGGATCAACAGGCGGTGATAGCCGCTGAGGGCGGATTTTCCGCAAGCTCCAACCCTATATTCTGGAGTCAGGCCGCTGGTAATGCGTTCCAGTTGTCATACACCGCGTCCACACAGACGCTGACCATGCGCGTCTTGCGCCCGTCAGGCGCTCAGCAGTTCTCGATCAGTGACACCGTGGACCTCACCGGAGCCGGTGGCCTCAATCTGGATTTCGCAGCCCTCAACCTTTCGACGTTCGATGGAATCCAGTTGACGTCGGCTGGTCAGACGGTGGCTCTTGGACCAAACGGACTTCCTTGGAGTGCCACCGACTTAGCGCGTTCCACCCTCAATGGCTGGAACCTCGGCGCAGACTGGACCATGTCCGGATCTGTACTGTTCCTCGCCGACGGAGACGCTGTACCACGCCTGCAGGGGGACATCTTGCAGCCAGGGCTTGCGTACCAGCTCAGTCACGTCAGTGGTGACCCTCGGCAGCAGGTTTACAACTACGGAATCATTTCCGACATGGTTGTGTCGGATACGGACTTCCTGCAATCGACCTTCGGCGGCACGGATGGAATCATTGAGGCCGACATTAGTTCTGCGAGGGCGGTGACCTTTAATGTTGTAGGTGCTCAGCAGTATTCGGGCAGCATCACGGACCTCACGACGGACCTCGTTGCCAGCAAGTACCGCGGTACCGCCAACCTAGTGAAGCGCGGCGTTGGAACGCTGACCTTGACGGAGGCAAGCAACTACAACGGTCAACTGCACGTGGTGGGCGGCACAGTCCGAATACGCCAATCGAGCAACATCGGCGCGGGAGGATTGGAGCTCGGTGACGGGATACTCGCACTCGACGGCCCCATTTCGATCGGACCGCTGAATTCACTGGTCGTATCGGGCCAGGCAACCATAACGACCGGCTCCGTTGATGAGATCGAGATCGCGGCAGTGCTTCGGTCCGCCGCAGGAACATCGCTCCGGCTGCAGAGTCTGCACGCGACGCTCTCCGGGCCAGCCATAGAATTCTGTGGCACGATGATTGCGGACGGTGGATCGTTCGATGCGCGATCGACGAGCTGGGGGGGCGCCTTAGTGGTCACTGGAGGATGCTCATGCGTGATGAGCGGCTCCATCGCGGGCGACCTGACGATCGGCAGCGGTAGCGTGTCTCTTGAAGCGGTACCAGGTACCACTGCGGCGTCGTTCTCCGTCGGCGGCAATCTGGCGGCGAGCAGCAGTGGCCTGATCGTCCTGCGCCTATTCCTTGAGGATTGCCGCCTCGCAGAACGATGCTGCGACACGATGATCATCGGCGGTCAGACATCCGTCGGTGAAGGCCGACTGCTTCTGCCCCTTGACCTTCGCAACTCCGATGTTCCGCTCGCTCCCGCAGAAGGATTAGTGGAGCGTTGGCCGGTCATTCAGTGCCATGACGTCCCGGACTTTCCTGGGGGCGTGGTGCTACGTCTGACGTCATTGGATGGCACAACTCAGGACATCCCGCTGGATACCGTGCGTTCGACGACCGTGGGTGAGGCGAGTATCGCGGTCCTCCGAACGACGAATGGATTAGTCATCGAGGTTCGGCGGGCAAGAACACAGACCGAAGGACCTTGCGATGGTGACATTCTTGTCGACAGACGGATCGACGGCGCCGACCTTGGCGCCCTGCTCTCCTACTGGGGTCCCGTCACCCCAAGCCCCATTTCTCAGGCCTGCGACATCGACAAGAACGGCATTGTGAACGGGGCTGATCTCGGCATTCTCCTCGCCAACTGGGGTCCGTGCGCAAAATGACCTCTGCTGATGTCAGCGCCGTCCAGTGCGACTGAACGTTGAGCGCAACATCACCGCGTGATGCGCACGCCGTCGATCGCACGCCGTCGTCACCCAGCGGCCTGCTTCGACTTCGCCGGAAACCAACGCACCCGTTCAGCCTCGCGGCCCAATGGCGTTTCGCCGCAACGTCGTACCAACGACTTGTAGAAGCGGTCCGCTGTACGCGGGTCTCGGTACATCAGCCAACGCCCGCCCTCACAGAGCGCGGCTGCGGTGGCAGGCGAGTTGTCGGGCATCAGCCGTGCGGCTTGCCACGCGAGGTCCGCCGCGTAGTAGCGATAGTGAAAGCGTTGCGAAGGCACCG
>CAIRDU010000380.1 GCA_903877395.1 uncultured Planctomycetaceae bacterium | reverse complement strand
GATCGACCGCGTCGAGTGTAACGATCTTGACTGGCCATGAGGCAGAAGAAAAAAATGCCTGCATTGATTTTCAGGCAATGGCAAGACTGTCCGGCACGTTGGCAATTTACATGGGAGTGGAACAGGCCGATGCATGGTCGCGTGGGCTGATCGCAGCTGGAAAACCCGCCGACACTCCCGTAACCGTGGTGAGCCGCTGCTCGTGGCCCGATCAGCAAATTGCGGTTACCACACTCGGGGCGTGTGCCGCTGACTTTGATCGCTGCGGCTGGCCCTCTCCCGCGGTGGTGATCGTCGGCGAAGTATCACAGCCGACCGAGCAATTACTGCAGAAGTCCGCGGCCCACCCGACGCGCGTTCCAGATCATCGGCCGCTTGTCGGCCAACGCGTACTGCTCACGCGTCCGGCGGGCCAGGCCGAAGAACTCTCTGCTCGCATTCATTCGCTCGGGGGCGAGTGCCTGCACATACCCACGATCCAAATCGAGCCACCCCTGTCGTGGGAACCCTTGGACCAAGCTATTGGTCTGGCCGACACGTTCGACTGGATCGTTTTTGCCAGCGCCAACGGCGTGCGGGCATTCGTGGAGAGGATGCGTACTGCTGGCCTAGATGGAAGGAGTCTGGGCACGGCAAGGCTAGCCGCGATCGGACCGGCAACGCATCGTGCGATTGCGCAGGCGGGGCTTACCTGCAATCTTACCCCGGCGCTTTTTCGCTCGGAGGGAATCGTGGATGCCCTTGGGCAAACGACGAGGGGTGGTCGGTTTCTGCTTGTGCGTGCCGACCACGGACGGGATCTGATGCGACACAAACTCCAATTGCTCGGTCACCATGTCACTGAAGTCGTGGCGTATAGAAGCGTCGCCGTCGAAGCACTTGATCCCAAAAGCCTCGCGGCCATCGACTCAAGTGGAATCGATTGGATCATCCTGACAAGTTCGCTCAACGCAGAGGCGTCGGCTCGGCTCTTCGCAAACAGGATGCTTTGCTGGAAGATCGCCAGCATTAGCCCGGTGACGTCAGCAACGATTGCCACCTGTCAACTCACAGCTACAGCCGAGGCCCTCGAGGCCACGAGCCAGGGCCTCGTGGATGCGATCGTACAATGTGAAAAAAGGATGGGCGAAACGTCTGCGGTGAAGATGCTGGCGCCGCGATCGCTTACCCATGCAGCAGACTCTTCCAAGAACGAATAGACCGCACACTCGTCAGGGGCGCTGGCCGTATGTGCTGGCTGCCTGAAGGAATGACAGCGCCGCCACGGAAACTGCAGCCGAGATAGAATCGGGCCGATAGATTGCTATGGTCGCTGGCCGACCGATGGAGAACGAGAGTCGCAAGAGCCCGAGGAGAGTGGCATGCGCATTGGGAGTGTGCCGTCAACGGTCGTCATCTGCTGCAGCGTGCCTGCCCGGACAACCGCAAGCGAGATCGCCGATGCAGTCGGGCTCAGCCGAGGGTACGGCGTGCCGGTGACGTGGGCCACTTGTATCGAGAGCATAGCGATGATGGGCGATACGATTGGAGCCAGTGGGAGCCATGAAAGCATGGCTCTGGAAGCCTCGCAATCTTGGTTCGCTTCCCGCCAGAGCCTGCGGCAATCCCTCGCCAGAGCGCGAACCTTGGGTCCGGCTCTCGATGCATTGGTCGTGCGTGGAAACAAGCCTCTGGTCCACCGAGATGCTCTCGTTGAGGAGGGCATTCGCACCGTGTGCGTGGATCACTTCGAAGCGTTGACCCGAGGCAGCCGCCGGCCAGCGCCGGCTGGCTGGGCGTGCCGAAGCGTAGTGTGGGGGCTGTGGGAAGTGCGCAGCGGTTCTCAGAGGGCGCCCAACCTCATCCAACGCATCGTGCCTTGGGGATCGTTTCCCGGGCTGGGATCGGGGTCGCTTTCGATTTGTCATGTCCAAGAACAGTCCGCCGGAGCCAGCGAACCAGCCCTCGCTTGGAGCCGCCGTCTGCAGCGACTTTTGGCCTGGGTGCAACGGGCCAGCCACTCGCATGGCGTGCGAGTTGCAGGACTTTCCGATCTGCCCGCATTGCTGAGCGCAGCCGGCCGACCCCATGCTGTATCCGTGCTGAAGGCAGCATAACAATCGAGGCCACTGGCCAGATCAGCGGGGCTAGGCGCGAGCTTTTTCAAACAGCGACCAACTCAGATACGCCAGAATGAGACTGGCGAGAAAAAACCCTATGTCTAAACTGACGCTCACCCGACGGAAAGGAAATCCCGCAGCCAGATCGGCCAAAAAGAGGATCCCGATGAGCCCAGCGATGATCATTCCGGTGAGCGGCAGCATTTTTGACACCGAACGACACCTCCAGCGTGCGGCCCGGTGCAGCGCACGTTCTTGCTATTCACAGGATATCCACCGGACTTCGACCGGATATCTCGTCCCGGTGTGGTTTGGATTACCATAGATCGTCATCCAACACAGTTCCATCCAACCTCTTAATTATCGGCTGATTCCCCCAACTGACCTCAACCCCAGTCCTCAGCCCCGTTACCCAGAGCAACCCCGTGACCACGCCAACACCTGCTCGAACTGCCGTCTATACAGGCTCGTTTGATCCCATCACCCTAGGCCATCTGGATGTAATTGATCGCGCCAGTCGGATCTTCGACTCGATTATTGTTGGAATCGGGGTCAACCCCGACAAGCAGGCAATGTTTTCGCTCGAGGAACGAGTCAGCCTCGTGCAAACCTCCGTGGCCCATCTGCACAACGTCAGCGTGGAGCTTTTCAGCGGGTTGTCGGTTGCCTTCGTGAGAGAGCAAGGGGGGCGAGTGCTGCTGCGTGGAGTGCGGTCGCTCACCGACATCGAAGCGGAGTTTACAATGACCCTTGCCAACAGAAAACTTGACCCTACGGTCGAAACTGTCTTTTTGATGACAGACTCTCAGTACTCGCACATCTCGTCATCACTTCTCAAGCAGATTACGCCGCTCGCGGGAGATGAGGCACTGCGGCAATTTGTACCCGCACCAGTTGTGCGGGCGTTGCGAGAGAAACTGGCAAAGCAAAGCCCTTCTTGATCGCCGGTGGCTCTAGTTAATGCTGGTGCGAGCCCCGGCATCATCTCCTTCAAAATGCTGCCGGAGGTAGCGGGCTCGCTCAATATTTCGGTCATTGCTGTCCAGTTCCACTCCCCGCAGTTTCTGCAAGTGGGCTGGCTGCGTGCGCACCAGCAACACATTGATATCGGAGATCTTGACGTCGCCGATCAAACCCAGCAACACTCCCATCCGCACCCGCGACAGGAGTTGCATGGTCTCTTCTGCGCTAATCGTCTGGGCGGTCCGCAGAATACCGTAGGCCCGGCTCACTTGGTCGTGGACGTTTTGCTGCGTTTCACGAACCAGAAACTCGCGGGCGCGTCGTTCGTAGTCGATGAGCACCGGCACCACATCCCCAACCTGTTCCACAAGCTCCTCTTCCGTCTTCCCAAGCGTGGTCTGGTTGGAAATCTGATAGAAGTCGCCAGTTGCCTGCGAGCCCTCGCCGTAAAGACCACGCACAGCCAGCGAAATCTTGTGCAGGCTGCGAAACACCTTGTCGATTTGCCGCGTAATTACAAGCGCTGGCAGATGGAGCATCACGCTCACCCGAATGCCGGTGCCGACATTCGTTGGGCAGGCGGTGAGATAGCCCCAACGTGGATGAAAGGCGTATGGCACCACCTTTTCGATTTGGTCATCGACCACCTTGATCTGCTCCCATGCGCCCCGTAAATCGAGGCCGCTATGCATGCACTGAATCCGTAGATGATCTTCCTCGTTGATCATCAAGCTGACCTGTTCCATACGATCAATGGCAACGCTTCGAGCCCCCTGCGCGTCGGCGTGCTCACGGCTAATGAGCTGCCTTTCGACGAGAAACTGCCTGTCGATCTCCTCGAGGTGGCCCACATCGATGTACTCCAAGCCTTGACCGATCGGCACTGTGGCAATCCGCTCTCGCAGAAATCGCTCGATCTCCGCTCGATCTTGCTCGGAGGCACGTCCCACAAATGGATAATGGGCCACATTACGGGCCAGCCGTACGCGGCTGCTCATAACGATATCCGACTCCGGCCCCGTTCCGCGGAGCCATTCACCGATCGATTGCGTCAACGTTTCAAGTTTCATGGATTTTCCTCCGCTCAGGCAAACCAGGAGAGAGCGCATCGCTCCTCAACGTTCTTCAAGGCTCCAACGCTCTTCAAGAGCCCGAATGGCATCCCGATTTTCTCGTGCTTTCTCATAGTCTTCGCACGCGATTGCCTCCTTCATTTCCCGCCGCATGCCGATAGCCCCCGTCAGTTCGTCTGTGCCTACCGGCAGTTCAGCCTGCACCGCCAGTTCAGCCTGCGTCGGCAGTTCAGCCTGCGGTTGAGTCGACTGCTGTTCATTCGGTTGCTTGCCCGCTTCGGCGGCGGCCCGCGAGGGCCGCCGACCGGCGTGCTCGGTGCCACCATGGATATTGCCGATCAGCGGTTCCAGTTCATTTTCAAACTGGACGTAATCGTGGGGGCATCCCAATCGCCCTTGATTGCGAAATTCAAAAAATGTGATGCCGCACATATCGCACGCCCTTTGATCCAGCATCGCAAGTTCGCCGGCGGTCTGGCCGACGCCCAGCGGACCGGGAAGATCGCCGGCGGCGGGACTGCCTTCCTCAGACTCCTCGCCCCCACCAGCATCTGGCCCCTCCGACTGATTCAATTCTGACTGGTTGAGATAATTGCGAGCATGATCCTCG
>CAIRDU010000379.1 GCA_903877395.1 uncultured Planctomycetaceae bacterium | reverse complement strand
GGTTTTGGTTAATGATATACAGGGGTTTTGGTTAATGATATACAGGGGTTTTGGTTCATGATATACAGGGGTTTTGGTTAATGATATACAGGGGTTTTGCTGATTGATATGGTGTGGCTTGACAAGTAGGATTGGCTTTTGCATACTTCTACGCAGCCATTGGATTTGTTAGATTTCTAGGGGTTTTCAGAGATTCATTACGTTTCTAGAAATTCCTAGAGTGTGCTCCAAGGGTTTGTCTGAGTCACAGGATTTCCGCAGGGTTGCCTTTTCACAGGCGTTTATCTCCACAAGCTCTTGAACGAGCCTTTTGTGGAATGGTGGGTCGAGCTTCGGCTCCCTCGCATCGTGTTTTCCGATCATTTCAGCAGTCGGCTTTCAGCAGCGGGCCTCGAGAAAGTGGGCCTTCGGGTGTGGTCCATCATTCGCCGCTTGTTTCAGTTAGCTCAGCTCAGCTCAGAAAGATTCAGTAAGAGTGGTGTGATTATTCGCCGTGGGTGGATGCGCATCAATTCTCAGTTCCATTTCTTTTGAAGAGTGCGTTGCATCTATGGCGAAGCGGAGGCGATCTCGGTCGCATGGCCGACAGGGCTTTGGGGGCCAAGGTGGTGGATATGGACCTGGCGGCAGCCAGCAGGGCGGGCACGCCGGTTCTGCGCAGGGTGGCCAGGGCGGCCACGGCGGCCAAGTCGGCGGCTATGGTGGTCGGCGGCGCGGCGGATACCGTCGTGGTGGCGGCGGTGGCGGCGGGGCTCCTGGAAGCGTCGCTGGCGCGGGAGCTGTGGGCATGGACGGAGAAGGCATGCGTGCGCCCGAAATGGAGTCGGATGTCACTGAAAACGGCGAGCCGATTCCGCTCGAATCAGGCAGCGGCGTGCTGGAAATGCACCCCAACGGCTACGGATTTCTTCGCAATCCAGAATCCAACTATCCGCGTGAGCGCACTGATCCATTTGTGCCCGGCACGATGATTGAACGTTACAAACTTCGTGAAGGAGTTTTGATCAAGGCGATGGTGCTGCCGGGCCGTCGGCAGCAGGGCCCTCGAGTCAAAGAGATTCAGGAAGTCGAGGGTATGCCGCCTGACGACTACGTCAATGTGAAGTCATTTGACCAACTCACCCCCATCAATCCGGAAACATGGCTGCGACTGGAAACAGGCCAGCAACCGCTTACCACCCGTGTGATGGATTTGCTGACGCCTCTGGGCAAGGGACAGCGAGCTTTGGTCGTGGCACCGCCTCGTACCGGCAAGACGATCCTCCTGCAGCAAGTGTCACAGGCCATATCCACCAACCACCCAGAACTCACGCTTGTGATGCTCTTAGTTGACGAGCGGCCCGAGGAAGTCACGGATATGCGGAGAACCGTGAAGGGCGAGGTGGTCGCCAGCAGTCTGGACTGCGATGTCGAGAGCCATGTGCGGCTCTCGCAGCTTGTGATCGAACGCTGCAAGCGGATGGCCGAAACCGGCAAGGACGTTTTTCTCCTGATGGACTCGATTACCCGCATGGCTCGCGCCTTTAACAAGTGGGTCGGCAACACGGGCCGCACGATGAGCGGCGGCGTTGACATCAAGGCATTGGACATCCCGAAGAAGCTATTCGCCACCGCCCGTGTATTCGAAGAGGGTGGGTCTCTGACGATCGTCGCAACGGCCCTCATTGACACAGGCAGCCGGATGGACGAGCTGATTTTCCAAGAGTTTAAGGGCACTGGAAACATGGAGCTCGTGCTGGACCGAAAGCTTTCTGACCGACGCGTGTGGCCGGCTATTGATATTTCCCAGTCGGGCACACGCCGCGAGGAAAAACTGATCGACGCCGATACGCTCCACGCAGTGGGCATGCTCAGGCGGACGCTTTCGAGTATGCATCACGTCGATGCGATGGAGCAGCTCACTAAACAGCTGGCAAAGTTTAAGAGCAATCGGGAATTTATCTCGCTGATTGCGAGCTCCCGTGCGAATGACTGAGCTAGGGTGTGTTGAACTAGGGTGTGTTTGTGGAAGCAGCGTTGAGGCGGCTGAGCCAATAGGCGTGCTGCGGATCGCCGCAGCGAAACGCAAACACAGCATCCGACAAAGGATTTCCACAGAGATCCACCGACCGTACGCGAACGATAATGGCACCGTCATGGCGGCGTTCAATCGTGATACGATCATCCGGAATTCGGGTGGGATCGGTCGGGGAGGTCATCTGGCGGGCTCAATGGCGTGGAAGCGGGCGTTGGGATGCGTGCTGCGAGCAAACGTGAGAAGGCGTGATCTCACCAAACCGCAGCACTCACACAGAGTATGCCCATGACCGCCAATGGATTCCAGAGGGGGGCGAAGCCTTCGCCCGATTGCTGGGTCGTTTTGCAGGCAGGCTGTGGCAAAGACACTCCTCTTTTGACACCTGTTAAAAAGCGGCCGTATACTGTTGATTCTACGATTTTTAGGCTTTGGAGCGCACATGCATGACGCCTTACGCGTCGCTTTCAGACGACTTTTACATCAATATGAATCTGGCAACGGAGATGGAATTGCCGGGCCAGCGTGAGACAATCCTGCACTTCTTTGAGTGTGTGCAGAAAAAATATCCCACGATGCGGAAGTTTTATTGTCGAGATAAGCGAGATTTTGTTCTGGAAGAAGAGAAAGACCAAGGTCGGTATCGCTGGGCGGCAGTAGAGTCGAAGCGACTCTGCTCTGGTCAGGTAAATCCTCCCTCCCTCGATGCCGTGCTGGATCAGCATCGCTTGGTGCTAGAGTTGGCTCCAGCACTCCTGTCAATCAGCCCCCTAGATTGCGAAGCACTCGACTTAATGTTTGGTTTTGATTTTGCCTTTACGGGGAATCACAATGCCCTCTTAGCCGAGGCTCTCGGTGTGGGGCCAGCGATGGATCGCGTGGCGGAAATGCCCGGCGGCCGTGTGATTAACTACGAGCCATCGCTCACGATTTCTCTCGACGAGGATTGCCGGGTGCAGGTTCGAGTCAGTACGGAAACGCGAACCAATGCATTTCAAGTGCGCACTGGCGAATTTGCCGAAGAACAGTTGAGCGTTTATGTGACCGCCCGTCAGTACGGCAGTCTGGATCCGCATATGACGTACGTTGAGGCCCTCGATCGGTTGGCTCTTTTGGCTCGCGAGGTGGTCGATACCTGCGTAGTCGAGCAGATCTTGCGCCCGCTGGCACGCGCTATTGCGTTGAAGTAAGGCAGGCCTCTGCCTGAGCGAGGCCGCTTCCACTGTCATCCGGTCCTAGAAGCCCGAGGCGTGAGCCAAAGTATAAAACTGGGGCTGTACGCGCGGGGACATATTTTGCTGTGGGCCCATGGCCCCCGGCGTCTCAATCAAGCAAAGGACGGACAGAGGTGGCTAACGGCCGCTGCGATGCTGGTCTCGAGGGCCGGAATCTGGCCTCGGCGACCGGCTGCGGGCATCTAGGTTGCCGGCGATAACGATGCCGATGGCTTCGACCCAACTCGGTACGTCAAGCACGGAACTAAGACCACTCTCGGCCAGCACATCGTCGTCATCCGCATGGCGGTTTTCTCGGCGGGGCGAACCGTCGTTTTCTGCGGCGTCCTCGATGCCGAGGAAATCGAGCCCCTCATCGTCCTCGTCGTAGCCTCCTGCTACCGGAGCGAAGTCGTCTCGGTTGCCGCGAGGAAAGCCGGTACTGGAACTGGAGCGTTCTGCGACTGGCCGTCCACGTCCGCGACCGCCGCGGTTTCGTGACGAATCGCCACCGTCTCGCGAGGATGACCCGGCAGCACCCGCAGCACGAGGTCCCGCGGAGCGAGAACTGTCCCCACGTCCACGACGGCGAGGACGATCTCGCGATTCACCGGGACGGCCAACACCGGATTCCGAGCGTCCTGACTCGCCGCGATTTCTGTCTGTGTCAGCCGGGCGTGAAGCGGGCTTGCGCACGCCGTATCCAGACGGAAGTGGCTCTTCATCGGATCGATTGTTGTCGCCGCGACTACGTTCGGGGAGGTCATCGGTTTCGCTACGGGGACCGCCGAGGCCAGCAGCGTCTCGGTCACCCGGCAGTTGATCCTCTGGCAGGCGTTCGCGAGTGCCTCCCGAACGGCGGCGTCCGCCCCGGCGGCCACGCCGGCGTCGACGAGGTAACCCGTCCCCGTCGCGTTCTCCCAACGGTTCGCCGTGCGAGCCTTCTACACGATCACCGTTGTCGCGTATGCCGCCCTCACGATCGCCTCTGCCCGAGGATTGTGCGTCGATATCGTTGAATTCTTGTCGGGCAGAACCGCGGTCGCCCCGGTCGTTTCCCGACAATTCGCTAGACTCGCGGCGGGGTGCCGTTCCATCGAGGCGTTCGTCGCCGGTCTGCTCGCGGGAACGCTCGGTGCTGTTTTGTTGGCGAGGACGGCTGTCGCGTGCATCGCCCCGCCGATCGTCTGGGCCCCGCTCGAGGGCCGCTCTATTATCTGTGGCACTTTCGCGACTGCCCGTACTCTCACCCCGGTTCTCGTCGCGCGGCCTAGCGTCGCCGCGATCTCTGCCTCCTCGTCCACGACCACCACGGCGGCCACGTCGCCGGCGTCCTTCGCCATCCGCGGCACCTTCAGGTCCGTCTCGCCGGGGTTCGTCTCGCCGGGGTTCGTCGCGTCTGGATTCATCGCGCCGGGGTTCGTCGCTTCGGGCTTCGTCTCGCCTAGGTTCGTCGGCTCTGGGTGCGTCGGCTCTGGGTGCGTCACGCCTGCCTTCGTCGCGTCGGCCTTCATCGCGTCGGCCTTCGTCGCGCCTGCCTTCGTCGCGCCTGCCTTCGTCGCGCCTGCCTTCGTCCTCAATCCGACGCGGCGGGCGTTGTGCAGTGTCGCCAAACGCACTTTCATCGGACATGCTTCGGGAGCCAGCATCGGCTCGCGATGAGCGATCTGTGCGTTCGGGTTCGGCAGGCCTGGCAGCAGCAGGCCTCGCACTAGACTCGGCTTCCATGCGAGGTGGCGGGCTTGTATCTCGAGCCTGTGCCGGGGGTTGTTCGCGAATATTTTCAAGGCCCAGTTCGCCGGCCACGTTGCCCCAGTTCGGCGCCGCAGACGCTGGATTTGGGCGAGGTGATTGGGCGCGGGGTTTGGGAGGCTGTCGTGGGGGCACTGCTGCGCTCGGCGTGGGCTCGGGCTTGGGGGCCGCCCCAAGAGAGTCAGCCAGCGAGGCCCATGGATCTTTTGCTTCCGACATATGCTGTTCCAGTGTGAGGAAATCTCGGGACGCGCGATCAACGCAGCCACACGGCTTGCGGCCCGAGAATACCAGAAGTCGGGAGTCAAGTGGCAGTCGAGCCGGGTCTCTCGGCTAGAAATTCAACCCGGACGGCGATTCTTCGTCGGGTTGGTTTCAGGCGAGGCCCAGATTACGGCTTTGGAATCGAGATGGAGCGAATCATGCTGCCGTTGTCGGCCACATCAAACAGTGGTCGATAGGGGCTGGCCAAGCTCCTTCGGGATCGGCAGGCCGGGTAGTAGACAAGATTCACCGACACGTTCCACGCCTGTTCGGAGTAGTGAATCGTGCCTCCTGTTTTTGGCAGTACGACTGTCTGGGAAGGTCCTGGGATCACATAGGTGAACGTACCTTCCATCGCCAAACTACGGGTCATTGGAGCCCGCAAGAGCGTACCGATGAGGCCGTCGCTGGAGCCGGTGGCACCGCCCCACACTTTCCATTCGTTGGCATCCCCAAACTGCAGTCGATAGAACGCCGCATAGAGATCCAGCGTGCTGGCAGAATTGGTAGGAGCAGTCGAGGTGCTGCCAAAGATTCCGTTGGTATCGGCCACGTTGGCCGCCCCCCAGAACCCGATTTCGTTGTAGCCCCAGACGTAGCTGAGTTCGCCACGCACCTGCGACACATCGACGTCGTCGTACCAATTGTCGCGGAGATAATCGTAGACGACTCCACCCTGAAGGCCTCGGCCCTCAAAGGCCCGCGTAAAGAAACCGGTCGTCAAAAATAATTGATTGCGGGCATTTTGCTTGAGCAGCGTCTCGCCCTTAGCATTATTGAGCTCAGTCGACTGGAAGTCGGCTTGCACGCCGCGCACGCCGAGTTGCCAGCCGATACCAAATGCATTCCAGAACGGCATCGACCAGTTGGCGTATTCGTTGGTGCCGTAGTTGCCGTGCAGACCCAGATTCGTTGAATTCTGGAACGACGTGATACCAGCACTGGCGGTGAAGTCGCGGTACCATCTCCATCCGTAATACGGACGGCCAAACCGGCGAAGATACGCACAGATTCGGCCATCGTTGTATTCCCACATAGGAATGCAACCGCACGCCTCACCGTCCTCGCAGGCATAGGGATCATCGTAGAAGGATGGCACGTGGACTGGATATTCGCCCATCCACATACCGCCTTGATCGTCGGGGGATGCCATCTGTTCGCCATACTCACCCACATCGCTACCGCCGCCCATCCCCATATCCATGGAATTGATTTCGATCGGCACCGACTGGCTGGGGGAGTATGTGCCCATGTCATCGGCTTGGCTGGGGCTAGGCAGGGAGCCGGGAAGCGTGGGCGAGCCGGTGCCGCTGCCTGACGGAATTCGACTCGGCACGACAGCATCGTCGACCGCGGCGGCCTGCGGACCCCGACTGATTACCGAAGGCAGTCCGTCCGCGTTCATGGCCAATCGTTCGTTGCGTCCCTGGGCCATGCGGGCAGCGTTGACGTTGAATCGCGGAGCTTCGCCACCACCCACCAGAGGGATTTTAGCAGCAGCCTGCATTTCAGTGGGACGGCGTTGAACGCCTTCGATGCCCAGGATCGGTCGCCCGTGCTCGCCCTGAGGTGCTCGCAGCATGCTGGTGGTGCCAAAGAGGCCTGAGTTGGCAGGTGTGTCGGACGATAATCGCAAGGCGCCGGCGATGCGATTGGGGCTGATCCACTCACCCATCCGTCCTCGCAAGGGTGCGTAGTTATCGTCTGGCATTCCTGCTGCGGATTTGGGAACGTTCAGGGCCATCCGCTTTGCTGATGGCATGCCATCCGAGAGGCTGACAGACGCAGGCGGCAGAGTTGCCGATGGCTGCGGCGGGGTTTGCGTGGGCAGCAGGTTGGGCTGTGGCACGCCTGACTGAACGTCTGCATTGGCACCACTTCTAGCCGACACATCCGCATCTGCCATCGCAGAGGACGGTCGATGGGGAGTCCAACGCAAGGCATCTGCCGTAGGTGCGGTGGTTGCCGTGGGGGCAGAAGCGGTTTGAGCGATTGCAGCGCGATTCACATCGCAAGTTGCATTCACACCCGCAATGAAAACCAGGGCCAACAGATGCCTCAAGCTGTACGACACGTCCATAACCTTGTCCTCCGGAATAGG
>CAIRDU010000378.1 GCA_903877395.1 uncultured Planctomycetaceae bacterium | reverse complement strand
CTTTTGCAGGGGAACTCCAGAAGCTCGTCTCGCATCTGGCCGAAAGGCTCACGGGCTTACACGACGGCCAGCCTAAAGTTTTTCGAGATACTGCTGTGGAAAATCTTCGGGAGTTCTTCAGCAGGTTTCGGCAGCTAAATATCAGGAGCAACCCAGAGCTGGATGAACTGGTGAACCAAGCCCAGCAAGTTGTGTCTGGCATCGAGCCCCAGCAGCTTCGCGATTCAGTCAGGCTCCGGCAAATGGTGGCCCGAGACTTTGAGCAGATTCAGGCCAGTGTTGGAGAAATGCTCTTGGATCGGCCCCGCAGGAATATTCTTAGGCGGGCTCAGGGCGCTCAGGCAGCTCACAATCACTCGGGCCAGCCATGTGGAGCCAGATAGGGACGGTTTCTGGTGGGCTGATATGGGGCCGGTTCGTGGGCCGGTGCTGGGGCCCTTTAGGAATCGAACGGAGGCGTTGGGGGCGGAGCGGGAGTGGCTCGAGACAACGACCGGCTTCGACACGGCTTCTGGCTGCGGAAGGCAAAGAACTCCTTGCTGCCGCTCATCGCGTGTCCGACGCTTGCGGAAGTGCCGGTGACGGGGCTATCCTTCTCGTCGCACTTATGGCACTCATGCAAAACAACTCGAGGCTTTTTGATCTTACCGGGAAACGCGTACTCATCTCGGGCGGGTCGCGAGGCCTGGGTTTTGCGATTGCGCAGGGGTTCGCCGAGGCGGGGGCCCGCGTCGTGGTGGCGTCTCGTTCTCCTCCGCCGGACCCGAAACTTTTTCATCTCCCGGTGGACCTGGCGGATGCTGGGCAGCGGACTGGACTGGTTGATAAAACAGTAGGGTTACTCGGCGGAATCGACGTGCTGTTCCACGCCGCGGGGGATCAGCATCGTGATAACGCGGAAAGATTCCCGATGGATCGCTGGCGCTCGATGATCGAGTTGCATCTGACCGCTGCGATGGATTTATCGCAGCAGGCGGCGCGTCACATGTTAGAGCAAAAATGGGGCAAAATCGTGCTGATGTCGAGCATCGTGGGCTTTCAGGGCGGACTGCGGGTGCCTGCCTACTCCGCAGCCAAGCACGCGGTCATCGGCCTCGTGCAATCACTCTGCAACGAGTGGGCCGGACACGGCATCAACGTCAATGCGCTGGCCCCGGGCTATTTTGCCACCGGGCTTGGTGAGGCGGTGCTGAATGACCCGGTACGAGGCCCGCAGATTCTGTTACGAATCCCTGCTGGCAGGGCGGGGAGGCACGATGAATTGATCGGTCCCGCGTTGTTTCTTGCCAGCGATGCGTCGGAATATATGCACGGCCAAACGCTGGTTATTGATGGAGGGTGGCTGGCACGATGAACGTTGATCTCAATGGTCACATCGCACTGGTAACGGGTGCCGCACAAGGCATCGGCAAAGCGATTGCTGATGTGCTTGCCGTCAATGGGGCGCGAGTCATATACGCCGACATTGATTTAGAAACAGCACGACAATCGGCGTCGCGTTTCCCGGGTTGTTACGCGATCTCAATGAACGTCGCCGATGAAACGCAGGTAAACGCCGGCGTATCAGATATTGCTTCTAAACACAGCAGGATTGATATCCTCGTGAACAACGCGGGCATCAATACGCTCAAACATCGCGTCACAATAGACGAGTTTCCCCGCGAAGAATGGGACAAGATCCTTGCGGTTGACCTCACCGGGCTTTACCTGGTGAGTAAGGCCGTGTCTCGTCAAATGCTGCTGCAGGAAAGGCCGGGCGGACGGATCATCAACATCGCGTCGGTCGGAGGCCTCGTGCCGCTACGGCTGCAGTGTGCGTTTATCGCTGCCAAGGCGGGCGTCGTGAATCTCACCCGCGCGATGGCTATTGAGCTAGGCTCTCGAAATATCCTCACCAATTGCATCGCACCGGGTTCGATTCTCACCGATGCCACCACAAAGCTATTTTATGGCGACGATGGCACGTTCAAGGCAAACGTCAGGCAGTTGCTGGATCACATCCCCCTGGGCAGGCCTGGGTCGTCGGAAGAAGTCGCCCACGCAGCGCTTTTTCTTGCGGCACCCGAAAGCAGCTATATCAACGGCCACATCCTCACAGTCGATGGCGGCTGGACTGCGGGCTATACTCGCGACTTTTAAATCTCCTTTGGAAACAGAACCACAACTCCGGACGAAAAGGGCCTCGCATGGCGAAGATCACGCAGTTTAACGGATACACGCAACAGGCTCTGGATTTGCCTGGATACACGACCCCAAAGCCCGATGTTCTACCCGATCCAGTGATTGTGAACGTGCAAGATGGCATCCCCGTGCAGTATCCAGGCTGTGCCGGGCTCGGGGTACGGGTCGTGCATCCGGTGAATGCCAAGGTGCCTTCGAAAAGCCTTGGGCTGGTGCTGTTTTATGTGCCGCCGCACGCTATTCTCGAACCGGGCCATCATCCCACGGAGGAGACGTACTTCATCGTGGAGGGTGAGGCAACGATGATTTTTGAGCGGTCGCGCCGGCAGGTGAAAAAAGGAGATTTTGTCTACCTTCCACCCTGGTGTCTGCATGGGATTGAAAACACGGGGCGGGAGACGGTGGTGGTATTAATCTGTACAACGCCGCCAAATCCTTAAGCTGCTCTGGAAATCACGTTGTTTGATCTTTCCGACCAGCCATAAGAAGATTCACAGCCACACACTTCGCAACTCACGCGCTCTCATTTCATCAGGGCTTGAAGGGATCAACGGCATGTCAAAGTCATTCAAGCTTGTGATCACAGACTTTATTACCGGTTCACTGTCACCCGAAGAAAATATCGTGGGAGACCTAGCGAGCATCGAGGCGTGTGATGCGCTGCATGAGGATGCACTGGTGGGCACCATCGAGAACGCCGATGCGATCATGCTGTATCACAATCTGTCGCTCACACAAAAGACCATCGCCCGCCTCACCCGGTGCAAACTAATTGTTCGTTGCGGAGTTGGATTCGATAACGTGGATTATCGATTCGCGCGAGAACGTGGCATCCCTGTTGCAAACGTACCTGACTACGGCACGGAAGAAGTCGCCGATTCCGCGATCGGACTGATGCTGACGATGGTACGTGGGATTCACTTCCTCAGTTCCCGGTTGCGTGCGAAGCAGGGTCCGTGGATGTACACGCAGGTCGTGCCTCTCAATCGCCTTCGTGGACGGGTGTTTGGCGTGGTGGGCCTCGGACGGATCGGGACAGCGACGGCCCTCCGCGCAAAGGCCTTGGGCATGGATGTGCGGTTCTACGATCCTTTGAAGCAGGACGGAACCGACAAGGCACTGGGACTTCGACGGGTCGACACGATGTCAGAATTGCTCGCGGATTCGTTCGTGCTGAGCCTGCATTGCCCTCTGACCCCACAGACGCGTCACCTGATCGACTCACGGGCAATATCGCAGATGCCAATGGGGTCTTATCTCGTGAATACCGCGCGCGGTGCGGTGGTGGACACCGCTGCGGTGCCCGACGCAATTGCGTCAGGAAGGCTGGCGGGAGCCGGGATCGACGTCCTCGAAGCGGAGCCCGCGCGGGACGATGATGCGCTGGTGCGTGCGTGGCGTGACGAGAATCACCCGGCTTTTCACCGCGTCGTAATCAATCCCCATTCCGCGTTCTATTCAGAGGAAGGGCTCATGGATATGCGCATCAAGGGTTCGGAAAACTGCAGACGAGCGATTCTCGGACAGGAACTGCGTAACGTCGTCAACGGGTGAGCGTCTCGGTGGTGTAGGATCACGGCTATGGTCCGCAGTGCGTGAACTGGCTGTGTAGAAAGCCTCGCGTCACTGCCCGCTGGGATCCTCCGTCGTAACAATCAATCATGCTCCCACCAATCTCCCCCATTCCCGAATGGAATACTGCTGGCCTTCCTGAACCGAAGCCCCTTTCATGGAAAAACTGGACGAGTTTTATCGGTCCAGGCATCGTCATGATGGGAATTCAGATCGGCGGCGGCGAATGGCTTTTTGGTCCAGAAATCACTGTGAAATATGGCGGTGGACTCATGTGGATTGCGACGGTCGCAATCGTGCTGCAAGTCTTTTACAACCTTGAGTGTGGCCGCTACGCACTCTACTGCGGCGAGCCAGTCTTTACCGGTTTCATGCGCATGCGACCGGGGCCTGGTCTTTGGATGGGGCTCATGTTGTTGCTCAATGGCAGTGCCCTGATTCCAGGACTCTCAACTCACGGTGCGGCGATCATCGCTTCGCTGGTATTAGGGCGACCGCCAACCGCTGACGATAAGTGGCTTGTGATCGGCCTGGCCTATGCATGCCTTCTGGCAGTGGCACTTCCGATTCTTGTTGGAGGAAAAGTCTACAACATGCTGCAGGCAGTGATGGCCGCGAAAGTATTGTTCGTACTAGGCTTTTGTCTGTTCATCGGAATTTGTTTTGTCGAGCCATATCAGTGGTGGCAGATCTTCAGTGGATTTGTAAAGTTTGGAAATGTTCCCGTTTCCGATAGACAAACTGGCGAAACGCTCGTCAACGCGTTTGGCTATTACTACGAGCATGGACAATGGCCAACAGTGTCCATGGCGCATATCGCTGTGCTCGGTGCCTTTGCTGGCTATGCTGGCGGCGGTGGATTATCGAATTCAACCTACAGCAATTTTGTACGCGACAAAGGCTGGGGAATGGGGAGTCTCGTGGGGGCTATTGGCAGTGCCGTCGGCGGCACTCATGTAACCTTGAGTCACGTCGGCACAGTCTTTCCCATAAACGCCGACAACCTCCGGCGCTGGCGTGGTTGGTGGCGATACATTCTGACGGATCAGATCTATATCTGGGCGCCTGGTTGTTTTATGGGGATGGCGCTTCCGGCGTTGATGTCGATCAGATTCGCCCCGTACTCCACTCTTCAGGAGAGCGGTCTTGCATGGTCTGCGGCAATCATTACTGCAGACGGAATGCGATTGGCGCCGGGACTGGCTCCTGCAGTCACAAAACTTCTCTGGGTCACTGCTCTTTTTGCGGGCATAGCGGTAATGCTACCCAGCCAGATGTCGATCATCGATGACTTCAGTCGGCGATGGACAGATGCCATCTGGACCTCTCATCAACGCGTTCGTGATTCTTTTCGTCCTCGCGACGTAAAAAAAATCTACTATGGGATTCTCGCAAGCTACGTGCTTTGGTCCCTTGTCTGCGCTTACCTCTTTAGCACTTACGGTACGCCGAAACTAATGACCATCGTCATCGCGAACCTAAACAACCTCGCCATTGGCATCACATCGATTCAGCTTCTCTGGATCAACCACACGCTTTTACCCCGAGAACTTCGTCCCCGCTGGTACCACACACTCGGGGTTGGATGCTGTGCAAGTTTTTATCTCGGTCTCGCACTTCTTGTATTTTTCGAAAAACAATGGCCCGCGTTTCTGCACTGGTGGGCGAATGAGCTTGGCCGTTCCTGACCTGCCCCACCGCTTCCGCCGATGCATCAGCCCGACGATGGCAGCACCGATTGCGGTGAGGGCATAAGTGGATGGCTCGGGAACGACGCTGATGAAGCCACTTGTAGCGTTAAACGTGGCGTTCTGCCCCGCAGCCAAGCCCGTGGAGTTCACCGATGAAAAAGATCCGTCGAGGACCCCTGTGTTTATGAACAGTTGCAGAACATCCGTGCCGTTGTTGTATGTGCCGCCACTGAAAATGAGGTTGAGTACGCTGCCGAAATGCACGCT
>CAIRDU010000377.1 GCA_903877395.1 uncultured Planctomycetaceae bacterium | reverse complement strand
GACGGTCTGCCGTTTAAGTCGGGTTACAAACGGTACCGAATCAAGACAGTCGACGGCATCAACGATTTTCAAAGCATCCACGAGGTGGTGTCGCGGAGATTTTCTAGGCTCGTGCGAGAAGGTGCGTCGCTGCCCGACATTTTTCTGGTAGACGGCGGCAAGGGGCAACTCTCCGCGGCGATGGATGCCCTGCAATCGCTCGGCATTCAAGCCCCCTGCATTCTTTCGCTTGCGAAGCGGGAGGAGGAGGTGTTTCTGCCGGGCCGAAGCCAACCGCTGAAGCTCTCTCGGGATTCCTATTCGCTGCGACTGCTGGAATACGTCCGCGACGAAGCGCACCGGTTTGCACAGCATTATCACCATTTTCTGCGCCACAAATTCCTCCGCGACCAGCCGCCGTTCGAGGAGTAGCGTTGCGAAACGAGGATGAGCCACGGGCCCGCCAGCGTAACGTCGCACATTTGAAAGTCGCCCCGGAAGACCGTGACGTTCTCCCCGTTGCTTGATCCATCCGGGATGTTAGGTTTTTGAATACTTAACAACTGCGAAAAGCGAGGTTTGTCGATGGGGGAAGAAACCGTTTCCTGAGGAGCAGACTGAACACCAGCGGGCAGGTGCTGCACTCGAAAGACTTATGACCTTTTAGAACTGAGGTCGGCATCTGGCTCAGCGGGCCGTGATCTGGGCGATGCGCCGTCGCTTTCAGATCGACCGTCCGCCCATCGCGATCCCGATGCCCGCAAAGATCATCGTGTCGGGCTCGGGCACGATCACAATTTCGAACGCACTCACGATGGCATGCGATTACAGATCCGACCTTGGGACTACCGACTCATCGAGATCCTGCCCGGCGAGAAAACAACACGCAATCGCTGAAGAGCGATCACACTAGCGGTTCGTCATGTCGCACGACACACCGCCGGCAGCCGGCACGTAGCAGGCTCGAGCGTAATCCATCACCATGCGATGCGCACTAAATCTCCATGCCAGCGAACTGATCGAGTTCATCATCATCTTGATCCACTCCCGCGGCAGACCATCGGGATCCCTGTCGTAGAACAGCGGAATGACCTCGTCCTGCAACACCTTCTGGAGTGCCTCGCCGTCGCGGCGGTCGGTGATTTCGTCGTTTAAGTGCGTTTCTCCACGCCCAATCGCGAAGCCGTTGCGACCGTCGAAAGCCTCGGCCCACCAACCGTCTAAAATCGAACAGTTGAGCCCCCCGTTGAGCACCACCTTCTGGCCGCTAGTGCCCGAGGCCTCCAGCGGTCGGCGGGGATTGTTGAGCCAGACGTCCACGCCCTGAATGAGATGCCGGCACACATTGATGTCGTAATCTTCGACAAACACAATTCGACTCGCCAGTCGGGGATCGTGCCGCAGATTGGCAATCTTGCGGATCAACCCCTTGCCGGGCTCGTCTGCAGGATGGGCCTTGCCAGCAAAAATAATCTGAATCGGCCGATCGGGATCGCTGATCATCGCAAACAAGCGGTCGATATCGCCCAGCACGAGGTCGGCCCGCTTGTAGGTTGCAAAGCGGCGGGCAAAGCCAATCGTGAGGATGTTTGGGTCGAGCACTGTGCGGGCCATTTCCACTGCTTCATCGCTCTCGCCACGACGCCGACACTGCCGGCTCACTCGTCTTCGCACAAACTGCAAGAGAAGGTTTTTGAGTGCGTAGTGGGTTTCCCACAGTTCGCCTGGATCGACCTCGTAAATCTTCTGCCAGATGTCGGGCTCACCCATCCGCTTCATCCAGTTGACTGGAAAAATGCGGTCGTAAAGCTGCAGCATCTGCCACGAAAGCCAACTCGGCACATGCACGCCGTTGGTGATGTGGCCGATCGGCACTTCCTCTTCGATCCGCCACGGCCAGAGGTTGGCCCACATCTTTCGGCTAACGTGTCCGTGCAGAGCGCTCACAGCATTAGCGCGTCTGGAAAGCTTGAGCCCGAGCACAGTCATGCAGAACGGCTCGTTGTGGTTGTGCGGCTCCACGCGGCCCAACCCCATCAACTGATCGTGTGAAATGCCCAGCGCATCGCGAGTGGGCCCGAGATGTTCCTCGATGAGGCCACTATCAAATCGATCGTGGCCAGCGGGCACGGGAGTGTGCGTGGTAAAGACCGTTTGTCGGGCCACCCGCCGCACCGACTCGTCGTACGAATAGCCGTCGCGGTCCATGCGTCCGCGAACTGCTTCCAACGTGGCAAACACTGAGTGCCCCTCATTGAGATGGTACACGCCCGGCACGATCCCCATGGCGCGAATGGCCTTCACTCCCCCAATACCCAGCACCAATTCCTGCCGGATGCGAACACGCGTGTCACCTCCATACAGACGGCTGGTGAGTTCGCGATCCTCCGGCTTGTTGCCTTCGACATCGGAGTCGAGGAGATAGAGGCTCACGCGACCCACGGACATCTTCCAGACCTTCGCAAACAGCGTCCCAGAACGAGTGTCGATCTGCACCATGACAGGCTCCCCATCGGCACCGATGGCCGGCTCGATGGGCAACGCCTCCACCCGCGACTGCAGATATTCCTCGTGCTGGTAGCCATCGATATCGAGCTGCTGTCGGAAATATCCCTGATCGTAAAAGAGCCCCACAGCCACGAGCGGAATCCCCAGACCGCTGGCGCTTTTGATGTGGTCGCCGGAGAGCACGCCCAAGCCACCGGAGTAAATCGGCACCGATTCGTGGATGCCAAACTCAGCCGAAAAATAGACGACCGGCTTCGAGCCGAGCACGCCGGCGTGGACGTTGCTCCACGTCGATTCGCCCGCGAGATATTCCTTGAGCCGTCGGTAGGCTTGGTTGATCCGACTGTAGAGCACAAGTTCCGCTGCACGAGCCTCTAGTCGCTCTGGCGTAAACTCTGCCAGCAATGCGATTGGGTTGTGGTCGAGCTGCCGCCAGCGAATCGGGTCGAGCTCCCGAAACATATTGGTCACTTCCGGATGCCAGCTCCACCACAGGTTGCGGGCCAGTGCCATGCACTTGTCATAAAGATTCTGCGGCGACAATTCGATCAGCCGCGGCGGAGAGAGCGTGGTCGTGGCGGGCGCAGGCCGGCTCGAGGAAACGCCTTTGGCAGAACGCGACGTGGAGACAACGACTTCTTCAGCCTGGCTCATATGAGAGAGCTCCGTGCATGCGGGAGAGGGGGACGGTAGGACAACCTGCCAGAAGGTTTTGAAGTATAGCCAGTTGGCATCATTGCTTCGACCCCTCTTGGCCCGCAAAGTCCTCAACATTCGCCGCAATGCGAGCAATTCCTCAGCAAAACTGCTCTTGATTCAAAGACACTTTCTGGGTGAAGTTGCGGTTCTATGCAACCACCGGCTCCTCAATCGATCGTTCTCGTGAAGCTCTCCGCCATCGGAGATGTGCTGCACGGGGTGCCGACGGCGGTGGCCCTCAAGCGAGCCTACCCAGAGGCCAGGATCGGCTGGGTTGTGGAAGGACGCGCAGGGGATGTGCTGGCGGGCCACCCGGCTATCGACCACCTCTTTCGGCTGCCACGCGGCTGGCTCAAATCGTTCGCAGCCGTGCGTTCGCTCCGAAAGCAACTCCTCGATTTTGCCCCTGATGTTGCCATAGACCTCCAAGGCTTGCTCAAAAGCGGGCTGCCGACGTGGCTCTCCGGCGCAGCCATTCGCATTGGCCACGCCCGACCAGAATCCCGCGAGCGGGCTTGGCTCTTCTATACGCATGCAGTGCGCTCCACAGCCTCCCACGTTGTGGAGCGCAATTGCCAACTGCTAGCGGCCATCGGTGTGGTCGAGCCATCGCCTTCATTCGCAATGCCGTCCTGGGCTGCCAGCCGAAGACGGATGCAGGAATGGGTCGCCTCACTCAGGATCCGTGCCGCACCTGTGATCCTCAATCCCGGCGCTGGCTGGCCGTCGAAGCTCTGGCCAGCCGAACGGTTTGCCGCAGTGGCCCGCGCAATCCATCGGCAGCATGGATTGCAATCGGTCGTTGTCTGGGGAGGCCCCGACG
>CAIRDU010000376.1 GCA_903877395.1 uncultured Planctomycetaceae bacterium | reverse complement strand
CCGACACGTTTAATGCTTCCTCCGTGTCGACGATCTGGTGGGCAGAAAAGGAGTCAGGAGAGTTCGCCGCGGGCATCGATCGTAACGCGGCGAATAACGCCAGACTCTCTCCACCAGACCGCATCCTGAAGGTTGATGCAGGGGCAGATGTGGTTTGGAATCACACTCACCCGCTCACCCACGTGCGGTCGCCTCTGGCACCGCGACACATCGACCTGACCGTGCTCCTCAGAGAGTTTGGTAATCGTCGCGTCGGGATACTCAACAATATGGCCGTGGCCGCTTTCAGGAGCTGGCACGCAACGGTCGCTGGTAAATGTCTTGCTGCCACCATCCAAAATTATTTGATTGCTGACAGCGTTGCTGACCACGGTGCAGATGATCGTGGCCGCACACTGCTCGAGCGTACAAAAGCCGGCGCGGACGGTGTTCATGTCGTTGTAGATATAGGTGCCCGGACGGATCTCTGTCATCTGTGGCACGAGGTGGGATTGATACGCGGTGGGTGTCGAACCCCCAGACACCCTCGTGCGGCACAGTCCGTGGCGATCGAAGAGGTCTATTGCCTCCTGAAGCTTGCTGGCAACGGCTGCCAATGCCACGGCCTGATCTTGTGGGAGCGACCAGATCTGGCCCGGATAGAAGAAAATGCCATCCAGTCGCACGCCGCCGGTGCGTTCCACGCAGTGCGCCAGATCCACCAGCGCCTGGCCTGTTGGCACGCCGGTGCGGCCCATCCCCACATCCAGATCAACCAAAAGGCCGATCGTTGTGCCGGCTGCGAGGGCCGCCTCGCCGATGGCACACAGAGACGCTTCGGTGTCGACGGCCACTTGCACGCTCGCCGAGCGAGCCAGTTCAGCCAGTCGCGTCGTGCGATGCCGATCGACCGCCGGATAGGCCATGAAGATGTCGGCTGGCCGTGCGTCAAACGCTGAAGCCAATGCATATGCCTCGCCCACCTTCGCCACCGTCAGGCCGCCGGCACCCGCAGCCAATTGCAACCGTGCAAGCTCAACGCTCTTGTGTGTTTTTGTATGCGGCCGCACCGAGATACCATGCGAGGCGGCGTACGCGGCCAACCGCTCCACATTCTGACGCACCATCGCTCCATCCAGCACGAGGCATGGTGTCGGAAGATCATATTCGAGCATTCTACGGAGCCTTTCTATTCACACAACATTTGAACGCAACCGTACGAAGGCGATTGCGTATGTCATCGCGGAGGGTTGAATTGATTCTGTGAGAGTTCTACTGCCGGCGGCGGTATCGATTCAATCCACTCGCGGAGCAACTCCACGGCCCGCTGGTTTACGATGGAGGTGGCCAGTTGAGGCACCTGCCCGGGGCCTCTGCGGGCCACGCGGCAAAGCAGCACAGACCGCTCTGGATCTCCGGCAGCAATGATTTTGGCATTGGGAAGACCAAATGTGTGGTGCATGGGTTGCTTGTCGATCGCGTTTGTTTTTTCAATTGGCGTTGTGCCGTAGGCAGTCAGGAATTCCAAATCAATTGCCGCGTTGCCGCCTCCAGCAAAGAT
>CAIRDU010000375.1 GCA_903877395.1 uncultured Planctomycetaceae bacterium | reverse complement strand
TGCGGGCCTTCTTCTGTCGTCGCGACATACCCAAGCCAGCCATGAGCCCGACGGCTTCTTGAGAGCTGTACCGCTCGTCGTGAAATACTACAGGGCAGCCGGTCGATTCTTTCAACCACGCTCCAAAGCGTTCGACTTCCACCGACATGCGGCTATCGGATCCATCGGCGTGCACGGGGAGGCCGACGACAAAACCCCCAATGCTTTCCTCTGCCACGAGCTTGCGAAAAAACGTGGCTTCAGCAGTGGTATCACCAGTTGGCCGATGCATGCACAAGGGGCTGGCGATGATGCGTTGGGCGTCGCAGATGGCCACACCAATCCGCTTGCGGCCATAGTCGATGGCAGCCACTCGGCCTGCGGCTGGAAATAAAAGATCGCCACTCATTGCACGCTCGTTTTAGGTTCGGACAGATCGCGATCCGGCGCGCCACCACCATCGTCTTTGTAAACCGCCGCAGTGGCCTTTGGAAAAGCTCCCGTTTCTAGGAAAGAAAATGTTGCCTGCTGCACCGTCGCGTGCTTCATCATCCACGCATGCCGCACAGGCACAAGCAGAAAATCGTTGGCTCCTTCGAGATGCGTTTCGGCCACCCGCACGACGGCGTCATCGTCGCCTTTCAAAAACGTGCTGTAGCCTTCATTGTCTCCTTTGCCACCGGCCACGATGCCAAAATCGCACGTAGGCACGGCTAGGTCACGAGAAACCTTAGGCCAATCCACCACCAGATCCCGTGCAGCCCCGTTGGAGAGCACAGAAAGCACCCATATCTTGGATGCCATGCGAGCCAATTCTGAACCCTGATTCGGTGCGCCGAGCATCACCATCCGGTGCACTCGGGCAAGCTCCTCTGCTGGTGCCATCGCCATCCAGCGACGCACCACTAGATTACCGAGGCTGTGCCCGACAAAGCTGATTCGACTGGCGTGCGGAAGCCCCGCGATCACTGCGGCCAACGAACGACCGTGGGCATCAATGCTGGCTTTGGGACTGGCATAGCCGACGTTCAGAACCGTTGCCTTCAGATGCTCGCGAAGGTGCCTCACCAACGGCCGCATCGATGCCCTTCCTTCGCCGAGGCCGTGCAGCACAATCACTGTCGGGCCATCCACTGTCGGAATCTTGGCGGCTTGCTCGATCGCCCCAAAGGCCTTGAGGCAGTCAGCCTGGGTCCCCTCGTATAGGCAGACATCGCCCGGATCTAGAATGCGGCAGGAGTCGCTACCAGGTCGCCGTTGCACACGCCAATCGTGATGCACCAACTCGTCCGACCACTCCATGGCATCGGTGACCTGCCTGAGGGATGCCATCCAGTCGGCCCAACCGCTATGCGAATGGAGTTGTGGTACGGCCGTGGCGGTCTCCGCAGCCACTGGTTCTGCACGGGTAGCCAAGCAGCAAAAAAAGTACGCCACAACGCTGATTGCAACGACCAGACCGTGCCACGCTCTCACAGGAATTCGTTCCAACCGCGTTTCTCCAATTCGGCCACGACCTGTCGCACAGCTTCCTCGTGAGCCCGACTGGCAACCAGCGTGGCGTCGGGAGTGTGCACAACAAGCATATCCTTCAGGCCCATCGTGACAACGAGGTGGTCGTCGCTGGTATGCACTACGGTGCATACGGTGTCGATCCCCACGTGTTTTCCAACGATGGTGTTGCCCTCGGCATCGCTGCCGCGCTGGCGGGCCACGGCCGACCACCCCCCCAGATCGTCCCAGGAAAAAGGAGCCTCAATCACGACCACATCCCTGGCGTGTTCCAGCACAGCGTAGTCGATAGAGATTCCCTTGATGGCTGCAAATTCTTCCGCGAACACCCGCTGCCGTTGGGGTGTGTCCCACGCCTTGGCAATCCGCTCCAGATGCGCCAGACACTCGGGCTGATGCTGGGCCAACGCCTCCAAAATGGTGGCCGCTTTCCAGACGAAGATACCGGCGTTCCACAGGAAATTCCCAGCGGCCAGATACTCTTGGGCCACACTCACCGGTGGCTTTTCGCGAAACCTAGCCACGCTATGCACTGCAGCCCCGCTTCGGCCGGGAGGGCTGCCGGACGGCAACCGTTCGCCCTGCTGGATGTATCCAAAGCTTTCAGCGGCGTACGCAGGCTTGATGCCAAACGTGACCAGCCGCCCCGGTGATGCGTCGACGATTGCCGTGGCCTGCTCAATCGCCGCGCGAAAGCTGGCCGCAGGCGAGATCACATGGTCGGAGGGCATGACGGCCATTGTGGCCGACGGATCGTGGCGGGCCACTAACAGAGCGGCTAATCCAATGCAGGGGGCCGTGTCTCGCTTGCATGGCTCGCCAACGAGTCCCGTGTCTGGTACGGATGGCAACTGCGCCCGCACCGCGGGCAAGAGTCGCTGCGCTGTGACCACCATTATGCGATCCGGCGGCACGAGCCCATCCAACCGCCCAATCGTTTCTTCCAGCAGCGTGTGGCGACCGGCCAGAGACAACAGTTGCTTGGGCAAGGCAGCGCGGCTGGCTGGCCAAAAGCGGGTGCCCGATCCGCCCGCCATCACAATTGCATGCAGCATAATTTATTTTCTCCTCGGGAGTGGGTGCAAAACGTTCTGAGTGTTTGAATCAACTGGTTGTCGGATGGCTTCGCCGCCGACAACCAGCGGTCGATCGATCCGACTGCCTGGCAAGAGTACGCGGCCGATATCCTCGTGGTCTAGAATAGTTGCAGCATCTAATTCCACATCGATGCCATCTGCCACAAAAACACCGGCCTTTTCAAGCTGAGTGCGGGCGTGTTGCACCAGTGCAGCCCGCACATGCTGCGGAGAATCACTGGCCGCACCGGACGGATTTTTGAGCGGCGCAAAGCCCTGCGCGGCTGGAATCTCAACCACGCACACGTGATGGGCCAGCGGCATCAGGTCAAAAATAAATCGTTCAAACTTGACCGCATTGGGAGCGTGCGGCACCACCTCTCTGCCGGATGCATCCCAAACGGGCACGGACTTCAATGCCCGATGGAGGGGCAGTGCATTGGGGATGGCAGCAACGCGATCGAGGAACGATTTGGCGAAGGCGTGCACGGCAATGCTGCCAGCATCAAACCGTAGGCGGCCGTTTGCCAACCGCTCGGAAGCAAGCGTTGCGGGTAGATCGCTATATTCCACCACGCGATGCGTGCCAGCATGCTCCACCACAACGCCCACGCGTTCTGCCGGATCGAGCTTGCGCACAATCTGCGTGGAAAAATCCGCCTGGCAGAGCAGATGGTAACCCAGAAACTCTCTGTCCAGCGGCATGGCCAGTGGGTTGTCCACCTGAAAGCTCACGATCTGTTCGGTACCGCGTTGGGCAAACCAATCCAATCCACCAGATTGACTGAGTGCGCCGAGCACGCCGCCGTGACCATCTGGGGCCATGGCAACGTGATCGGGAGCGTCTAAAAGCAGGCAGCCGGTGGTGGCATCGAGGGCAGGCAGACTCTGCTGACAAAAAACGAACACATGCGCCGGATTGAGGCCACAGTACGCGTGCGATCGAAGATACTCACAGGTGTCGGCGTCGGTGGCCGAACTGGTCATGATTGCCAGAGGCACATCTTTGCCAAATCGCCGCCGCACGCCCAGCAGTTTGCCAAGGAGTACCTCAAAGAGACTGGCCTGCGACACAGGGCCGATTGCATAGAGCCCCTTTGGCCCCGCGCAGCCCAGTCGCGTGCCCTGGCCCCCCGCGACGAGAATCGCGCCAACGGTCCCCTCGACCAACGCGAGGCTACCGCGAGCCATGGCTTGGGGCGGCGAAGGAGTGTTAAGCGGATTGCCTAGTTGAAGGCAAGCAGGCGTGGAGGCATCGGCCAGATCCCTAGGCAGTTCCTCGTCGGTTGCGATCGGTAGGGTCACCAGTCCCCTCAAAACATCCAGTTGATCCCAGTTGAGGCCTTGGAGTTGATTCAGCAGGTGAGCCTGCGAAACAGGATTCAGCCGATCCCAGAACGTCAGGCATGCCGACTGCCCAGACTGCTGAATCCGTTCGGCGAGAAGAGGTGGAATATCCATCGAAAAAGTGCACACACACAGGGAACCCAGAAACGCATTAAAAAAGCTCTTGCCAGCCACCCCGCACC
>CAIRDU010000374.1 GCA_903877395.1 uncultured Planctomycetaceae bacterium | reverse complement strand
CGCTTTGTTGTGTGGGACTACGTGTCCAAGCGGCGCTCAATCATCGGCTGAACATGCGCATCGGCCGAACGCTCGCGAGCCGTTCAGGGTAAGATGCGTTGCCGACGTGTCATTGCCTTTGCGATGCGCGCAACTCTCTGACAAGCATCGCCGCAGAGCCAGCAGCAAACAGCGCGGCACCGGTGGCCAGCGTCCAGAGCGGCACCATCCGCGGGCGCGGCCCGTGATCGAAAGCCTCCGCGGCCAGATCGATCGGCGGCAGCCCCGCTGCTCGGCGGTTGCGTTCGGTGGCCGCCTGCTTGCGACCCAAAAACCGGTTTTCGATCTGCCGCTGTCGTGCGTCAAACTTGGTGGCAATCAGGCCCATGCCCACCAGCGACATCAGCGAGAAAAGCATCGCCCAAAACCACGGGCTGTCGGTGATGCGAAACGGCTCACGTTCGGCGTTCATCGATTTGTTCCATGGAGACTCTCTGGATATCCAATGCGACGAGACCCTATCGCAGCGGCAGATCAGGCCGTGCCTGGCCAACGGGCCTGCACTTCTCGACCCGCATAGACCGCGCCGTCGCCCAGCGATTCTTGAATCCGAAGCAACTGGTTGTACTTGGCAATCCGATCGCTGCGAGACGCAGAGCCCGTTTTGATCTGACCGGTGGAGAGGCCCACAGCCAGATCGGCAATTGTGGCATCTTCCGTTTCGCCGCTGCGATGACTTGCGATAGACGTGTAGCCCGAGCGATGGGCCAACTGCACTGCGGCGATCGTTTCGGTGAGCGTGCCGATCTGGTTGACCTTCACCAGAATGCTGTTGGCGATGCCTTCGGCAATGCCCCGGCCCAGCCGCTCAGAGTTGGTAACGAACAAGTCGTCGCCAACTAATTGAATCTTGTCACCTAGCTTCTGACTCATCAGCTTCCAGCCCTCCCAATCGTCTTCCGAACAGCCATCCTCGATCGATACGATTGGATAACGGCTGGCTAGGCTCTCGAAGAAAGCCACCATGCCAGCCGAGTCGAATGACTTGCCTTCGATCGTGTAGATGCCCGTCTTGGCATTAAAAAGTTCCGTGGCGGCCACATCCAAGCCAATTGAAATATCTCTGCCTGGCTGGTATCCGGCGGCAGAGATGGCTGCCAGAATCACCTCCAAAGCCTCAGCGCAGGTGCCGATGTGAGGAGCAAAGCCGCCCTCGTCGCCCACAGCGGTCGAAAGTTTCTTCTCCTTGAGCACCTTTTTGAGGGCATGGAATGTTTCTACACCGGCGCGGAGGGCCTCTTCAAACGTGTCGAACCCAAGGGGCATCACCATGAATTCCTGAACGTCCAGGGGATTGTCGGCATGGGCACCGCCATTGATGATATTCATCATTGGCGCAGGAAGGAGGCGGGCTGTTGCGCCTCCGAGATAGCGGTAGAGCGGGATACCACAATGCTCGGCCGCTGCGTGAGCCACGGCCATGGACACGCCCAAAATCGCATTGGCTCCGAGATTCTTTTTGTTTGGCGTGCCGTCCAATTCGATCATCCGCTCGTCCACGGCCGTCTGGTCCAGAGCGTCTGCACCTTCGAGTTCTTCTGCTATCTGCGTGTTGACGATTTCGACTGCTTCCAGAACCCCCTTGCCCAGATAGATGGCTTTGTCACCGTCCCGTTTCTCCCACGCTTCGTGCGCACCGGTGCTGGCACCCGATGGAACCGCCGCGCGGCCGAAGGCACCGTCGGCCAGACTCACGTCGACTTCAATCGTGGGATTGCCGCGGCTGTCGAGAATCTGGCGAGCGTGGATGTCGACGATCGTAGACATGGTGGATGGGCCTTCGGAAAAGGGGTGGGGAAATCGGGGAAGAACGAAACGGACTATGGAAGTCTTGGTGGGGGGCTGTCGGCAATTGTGCCAGCCGTCGGGCGGCACGCAAGGCATATGGCGGGCACTGCGGCGAGG
>CAIRDU010000373.1 GCA_903877395.1 uncultured Planctomycetaceae bacterium | reverse complement strand
CCAGTAAGCCGCCTTCGCCACCGGTGTTCCTCAAGATATCAACGCATTTCACCGCTCCACCTTGAGTTCCGCTTACCTCTGTCTCCCTCGAGCACGGTAGTTTTGAGCGCAATTCCTCGGTTGAGCCGAGGGCTTTCACACCCAACTGTCCGCGCCGCCTACGCACCCTTTAAGCCCAGTAATTCCGAATAACGTTTGTACGGTTCGTCTTACCGCGGCTGCTGGCACGAACTTAGCCCGTACTTCCTCCACAGATAGGTCAAACAAAAGGGATAGCCCTTCTGTATTTCCTCCCCGTTGACAGTGGTTTACAACCCGAGGGCCTTCATCCCACACGCGGCGTCGCTCGGTCAGGCTTTCGCCCATTGCCGAAGATCCTCGACTGCAGCCACCCGTAGGTGTCTGGGCAGTATCTCAGTCCCAATGACGCGGGTCGTGCTCTCACACCCGCTACCCATCGTTGCCTTGGTGAGCCGTTACCTCACCAACAAGCTAATAGGATGTAGGCCCCTCCCAAGGTGGAATCACACCTTTGGTCCGAAGACATTATCCGGTATTACCTGCAGTTTCCCGCAGCTATCCCAGACCTCGGGGTAGGTACCTACATATTACTGTCCCTTTCGCCGCTGTCCCCGTATTGCTACGGTTCTCGCTCGACTTGCATGCCTAATCCACGCCGCCAACGTTCATTCTGAGCCAGAATCAAACCCTTCAATTTGTTGGTTCATCATTTCCGAAAGACTTACGTCCAACGGAATTGTTTTGCCGTGACAATCTCGAAGAAATCGATCTGTCAAAATCTGCTTATTCTTCAATTTGCCGACCAAGCCACAACGCCTTCGGTCCACCCCAAAAGAGGCAAGCCGTTAGAGAGTGAAATGATCGGCGCCGGTCACGATCGCGTGCCGGCCGAAACCGAAAGAGATTCACTGCCGAATTGTCAAAGAACCTTTCCGCTCACACGACTCTCAATGAGGATCGCATGTGTGGAAGTTGAAGTGTAGCAGGCCAACTGCAGAGGTCAACGCCCCTGCGCGTGTCCGCTGTTTTTCGGCATTTCAGGGCTTGCACTGGAGCCGATAGTGCGTTGGCGTTGCTGCTTGCCAAACACACTTTGACCCTATTTTTCAGCATCCAAAAGAATCGGCACGTCGAGCCTATGCCCTTCTCGCTCCACCGTCATTAAAATTTGGTCGCCTGGATTTTTTGATTCTACCGCGGCCAAAAAATCATCCGCCGACCGCACCGGCTGGTTAGCAGCGGCCACAATCATGTCGGCACCGCTGCGATCTACCCGTTCGAATTCCGCAACAAAAGGGCCCTGTCGCCGCCTTTCTTTGACAACTTTGAAGCCTCGAATGCCGGCCCGTTCGGCCGGTCCATCGGGCGTAAGCGCGGCCACAAGCAGGCCTCTATCGGTCTGATAGACGCGTGCAATACCCGCATCTGGACGCACCACTTTCCCTCGCTGACTGAGCTGCGGCACAACTCTGGCCAGCGTTCCAACGGGAATCGCAAACCCCACACCCGAACTCTGGCCGGTACGACTGGCAATCGCGGTGTTCATTCCGATTAATCGGCTGGAACTGTCCAGCAGTGGCCCACCCGAGTTGCCCGGATTGATCGCAGCGTCGGTTTGGATAATCGACTTAATCGTGCGTCCGCTGCGGGTAGGGAGCGTTCGATTCAGGCTCGAAATAATGCCGGTCGTGAGCGTACGTTCCAGACCGAAGGGATTGCCTATCGCAAACACTCGCTGACCAACCCGCAGATCGCTGGAACTGCCAAACGTCACCGGAACAAGAACCTCGGCGGGAGCATCCACTTTCACCACGGCCACATCCGTGGCCGGATCAAACCCCACGATCGCAGCGGAGTAGCTCGATCCATCGAAGAGCAAGACCTGTATCTCCTTGGCCCCCTCGACCACGTGAAAATTTGTGAGTACGTGCCCTTTTTTGTCGAGCACAATTCCCGATCCAGCACCCTCCGACGGTATCTCCAGCAAGAAAAGTCCCGTGGCCACCGTGGCCTTCGTATTGATGTTGACAACGCTACGATTGACCGCGTCATACACGGCGATATTCGTCCGTTCCTCTGGCGTAAAGGAGCGGGCCACTTCGGCCGGAAGATCGGCTGGGGCCTGTGCCCACCCAACCACGCTCACCGGGCCTAGGGCCGCAAGGACGAAAAGAAATGCCTTAAAGTGATGGCCAAAACGCATGAATGCATCCAGCTTTCAAAACAATGTTCGGTTGGACTCGGGCAGATTCACTTGCACAAACAACTCGACAGTATCGCCAGTTTCGGTTCTTCCTCCAACCCGAACCAGAAACCAGGCTAAAACCCGATTGTGCCCCCAGATCGCAGCAGTCGCACAAAAGCTTCCTCCACAGCCTCTTCAAACCTCGCCAGACCGGCGTTGGCGGCAGAGCCCGTTCCAAATATGATTGAGAGAGCCTCGCATTTCGATTTTTGCTATTCGCTGATTGTGCAAACACTGAACCGATTCGCTCAGCCAACCTCGGAGGGACCTTCCATGTGCACTCGCACACTGCCGTTGCTCACAGCCCTGCTGGCAGCAACCCTACTGGCGGCGCCGAGGGCTTCCCTTCTCGCTGCAGAACAAAACCCTGCAAGCCAACCGCAAACCATTAAACCCAGTTCATCGGCCAATGCCGGCACATCGGCAAAAATTTCATTTGTGGAGCGAGCGCACAGCGATGCCTCGGCCTCCCCCATCACGGCTCTTGGCCTGCGTCGGACACCAGCCTCGCAGCAACCCGCTGCCCACGTGGATGTTGTTGTTCTCGTTGATACTTCGGCCAGCCAGTCCGGCGAATTTCGGGATCGCACGTCGCAAACGTTGGCCGGTCTGCTTGAGAAGGCCCGCGACACCGATCGCTTTCTACTAGCGGCCGTGGATGTCGACTGCGTGCCGTTGACTCAAACGTTTGAAGCTGCCCGCGGAAAACCTGTTCAGTCTGCTGTGCTCTCGCTCAACGCACGCACACCCCTGGGATCGACCGACATGATCGCTGCGATCAATGCCGCCGTAGAATTTTTCGGGGATGCTCCCGAGCCACAAGCTTCCACTTCTCGTGCGATTATTTATATCGGTGACGGCCCTGGTTTGGCCGGCATTGAAACGGCCGACTTTCAGCAGGCACTCGAAGTGTTACGGTCAAAGCGTATCCCGTTCTCGAGTGTGGGTATCGGCAGTGAAGTCAACTGGCCGTGCTTGGCGGCCATTGCCAGTGCCACCGGGGGCATGCTGATGGTGCCGGACGAAACGGTCTCGGTCCGGGACGCAGGCAGCGTGATCGGTTCGTTGGCCATTATGCCGGTGACATGGCCCGAAAATGTGATGCTCTCCAGCGAGGTTCCTTCCGCCGGATTGCGAATGCTCCCCGCGAGACTGCCGCCGCTGCGAGGCGATCGGGATTCGATCGTGTTGATCGAAGGACCTCTTGAAGGGGGACGCCTTGAGATGCATCTGGCCGATAGCCGTCCTGCCGACACGGCCACTCCGGCTCATGCACGGGGCATGCAGCCGATGGTGCTCGACATTCCGGTAGCCACAGCCCGTTCGGAAAACGCTTTTCTGGAAGAACTCTTTCGCAATGCCCGCGCCAGCGATGGCGTGTTCCTGCCCCTCTTGGGACGAGAAGGGTTGGAGTTGGCTCGGGGCGTGATTCGAGGCGAGGCGGCCACTTTGGCGGCGCTTTCTCGGCAAGCCGAGTCGGCCGGTGCTCACGACTCCGCGATGCGGCTGGCCGATGCCTCCCTTCGACGTGATCCCGACAACGTGGATGCTTCGCTGGTGCGCACAGTCGCTCAGCGGGGAGCCTCAAAGAGGAACGGTGGCCCCGAAATGCTGCCGCGGCCTGACGCCGAGGCCCCTGACGGTGCAGGGGCTTCTGGCAACGCCAATCAAAACCCGATTCTGGAGGCCACAGATCCAACCGAGTTGGCCGAATTCAATGCGTTGCGAAAAGTTCGGGCTGGGCAACTCGAACAGGAAACAGCCGTGCGACTGAGAAACGCCCGCCAACTCATGGCAGCAGATCCCGACAAAGCCCGCACCGATCTCAAAGACCTCCAGCGAGAAGTAACCGCTTCAGACGACTTGGATCCCGCGATGCGAGACAGGCTCAGCCGCCAAATCCAGATCAGCGTGCGGGAGTCGATCGTGCGTTCCCGCGAGAAAACCGAACGGGATCTGGCCACCGAACGGAGTCGGGCAATCGGCCGTGAACGCCAGCGACTGAACAGCGAATTGCAGCGCAAGGAAGACCGCATCAAGCAACTCACTGAACGCTACAACGTGCTGGTCGAAGAGGGGATTCGGGTTGGCTATCAGGAGCCAACCGCCACGTTCTCGGAGGCAGAACGAGTGGTGGCAAAGGAAATCGTGGAAACCGCGCCTGGCATCTATGCCAATCAGGGCGTGCCCATGACGGCTCGTGTCATCGGACGGACCGCGCCGCTGGTGGCCAGAATTCTGGACTACGATGCTGAAAACACTCGCGTGCGCCGAGACGTCGAGCGTGGATTTATGGATGCGTTGCACCTCGTGGATGTGGCCGGAATTCCGTTCGATGATGAACCGCCGATCGTCTATCCCAACGCGAAAAAATGGCGCGAGCTCACCGACTTGCGGAAGAAATACAAGTCGGTCGATCTGGCCAATCCGGGCAGTGCCGAACAAAAGATTTACGAGTCTCTCGAAAAACCGGTCGATAATTTTGAATTTACCGAAACGCCACTGCGAGACGTGATCGCGCAGATCGAAGATGCGCAGGGCATCCCCGTGGAGATCGACAGCAAGGCATTTGAAGACGCGGGCCTCGATCTGGAAACCCCCGTGACTCGCAGCGTATCGGGCATCTCGCTGCGGTCGGCGCTGCGGCTTTTGCTCGGCGATTTGGACCTCACATATCTCATCAAAAATGAAGTGCTGCTCATCACGACGAAAGACAAGGCCGCAGAAAATCTGGTCGTGAAGGTCTACCCTGTGGCAGATCTGGTTCTGCCAGTGGCTCCGAGCAGCGGCTTAAATCCATTCCAGACCGGCGGCGGTCTGGGTGGACAGCAGCAGGGTGGCGGCATGGGAGGTGGCATGGGTGGTGGCATGGGCGGCGGTGGCGGCGGTGCATTTCAGGTTTCCGATGCCCGCCAACGGGTGGCCCGACGGGAGAAGCCCGCTGGGCTCACGCCGTCTCGTGCCGCAGAACCAAATGAAAAGCAGCCAACTCCACCGGATCTTTCCGGGGCGGCTGAGGATGGCCTCGGACTGCCTGCAGCCGTTGCCGAATCGAGCGATCTGGCCGCTGCGATTGCCGGCTACCTTACGCCCACCAAGGCAACCCGAGCACCCTCCGCTTCTGGCAAGGCAACGGCCGCGCCTGCCGACGCTTTATCGGATTCGCATACGCCGGCACAGCGTGCTCTGGATCCACGCGACTTGGCAGTGCGTTTGACGCGCCTTCGAATCACAGCCGCCGAACTTGGAAAGGCCGGGGATTTTGATCGCGCAGCTGACTTGATCTCTGCGGCAATCGCGTGCAGGCACGCCGAACCGTGGATGTACGAGGCATTGGCTGTGGCCATGGAAGCCGCCGGCCGTCCTGCTCAAGACGTTGAGCGGGCGCTGCTTTCAAGTGCTGATTTTGCTACAACTCCCGCCGACCTCCTGTCGCTGGCCAGCTATCTGGCTCGGTTTGGCGCAACGAAACAGGCGATCCGAATCTGCCGGCAGGTCACGCTTTTGGATCCATCCAACCGCGAGGCATGCGCACTGGCCATGTCGCTCGCTGCCCGCAGCGACAATCTCGCGGCTCTTCGTTGGGCCTGTGCCGGGGTGCTCTCGCACGAGTGGCCTGCCCACCAGCAGGAAGTTGCCACGCGAGCGGCTCGCTTAGCAAAGGCCGCCATCACAAGGCTCAATCAGGAAGAGAACGGGCAGGATGCTGCTGCGTTTCAATCTTCGATCGACGAGGCACTTGTTCGCGACATTCAGATGGAACTCTCCTGGAATGGCGATGCCGACATCGACCTCATTGTAGAGGAGCCCTCTGGAACGGTCTGTTCGCTGTCATCACCTCGATCCACGTCGGGTGGCATGCTTTTGGCCGATCAAAACGCCGCGAGCAAGCAGGCAGCCGCCACTCAGCGAGAACGCTACGTCGCTGCCGAAGCGTTTCCTGGCGCCTATCGGATGCTGGTGCGACGGGCCTCGGGCAACGTGGCCGCCGGCACGATCACAGCAGAACTCACGCTCCACCGCGGCACCGATCGCGAACAAAAACTGCGCCGGCAGTTGCCGCTGGGTGCCGATGAGATGCTCCTGAACGTTGAGCTTGCGGAGGGTCGCCGTCGGGAGCCGCTGGCCGATGCACAAGTGGCACAAGACGTCGTGGTGCAACAGAATCTCGGCCGAGCGATTTTAGCCCAGCAATTAGCAGGACTGGCCGACCCAGCTGCCGCGGCCTCGCTTTCGCAGAGCCGAAATGCTCGCAGCGGCCAGCAGGCGCCTGGCCTGCCGTTCTTCCGCAGTGGTGCGGTGGGCTACCAGCCGGTTGTGACCCAATTGCCAGAAGGCACCAACTTATTTGCCCGCGCTGTCGTCTCGGCCGATAGGCGATATGTGCGAGTCACAGCCACACCGCTCTTCTCCGGCGTGGGCCAAGTGACGCAGTTCAACTCCTCTGGCGGCGGTGCCGCTGCTGCCGGTGGTGCTGGAGCTGGTGGTGCTGGAGCCGGCGGGGCCGGTGCCGGCGGTGCTGGAGCCGGTGGTGGTGGCATCGGAGCCGGTGCTGCGGGTGGCGCCGGAGGCGGTGGGGCTGGAGCTGCTGGCGGGGCCGGTGGCGTTGGTGGCGCATTCTAAAGAGCCACCTATGCCTACGTTCGGAGTGATCCTCGCCGCGGCAGGCCAGAGCAGCCGCTTTCAAGATGCCCACTATAAAAAACCGTTTGCACCGCTGGCCGGTAGGCCGGTATGGATGCATTCAGCAGAGAAATTTCTAGAACGCGACGATGTGAAGCAGGTCGTCATCGTCGTATCACCCGACGATCGCGAGGCGTTTCTGGAAAAATTTTCTGCGAATCTGGCGTTCATGGGGATCACGTTTGCCGAAGGCGGGGCTCAGCGAGCCGATTCGGTACGCAACGGCCTCAAAAAACTATTGCCCGAGATCGACATGGTTGCCATCCACGATGCAGCAAGGCCGTGCGTGGCTGCGGCCTGGATCGACGCGGTATTCGAAGCAGGCGGCCGCACCGGTGCAGCCATCCTGGCCATTCCTGTGGTTGGCACACTCAAACGGGTCGGCGCCGACTCAATCATCGCAGAAACGGTGGATCGCACCGGCCTCTGGGAAGCGCAAACGCCGCAGGTATTTTCTCGGGAGGTGCTCACCAGGGCGTTCGCCCACGCTGCGGCCCACGACTCTCAACCCACTGACGAAGCCCAGCTCGTTGAGTCGATCGGCCAGAAGGTGACGGTGGTGCGTGGGTCGGCCATCAATCTCAAGATCACATCGAGCGAGGATCTCCGCCTGGCCGAACAAGCCTTGAAGGCTCTCCCAAAATCGAAGCTCTCCGGCCCCTCGCACCCGTTTGCTGGCGATGATATCTGGCGATAAAGAAAACAACGAAAGGCGTAGTGCCGTCATGACTTCGGATCTGTTTGCAGACTTTCAAGCCCGTGGCCTCGTGCATCAGTCCACCGAACCCAAGGCGATTCGGGCGTGGCTTGCCACGGGTGGTCGCCGCATCTACGCCGGCTTCGACCCCACAGCCGACAGCCTGCACGTTGGGCATTTGGTAGCGCTCATGCTGCTGCGGCGGGTTGCCCACGCAGGGCACGAACCAGTGGCCTTGGTGGGCGGCGCCACGGGCATGATCGGCGATCCAAGCGGCCGCAGCGAAGAACGCAATCTCCTCTCACCAGAAGCGCTGGCCAACAACGTCGCCGGTGTGGAGCGGCAGATTCGCGCCATTCTGGAGGGCACAGGCCAGCGGGTGCATGTCGTCAACAATGGCGACTGGATGCAAGGCGTTGGCTATCTCGAATTCCTTCGCGATGTCGGGAAGCATGTGCCGCTCTCCCAGATGCTTGCAAAAGATTCCGTGAAGAGCCGTCTGGAGCGAAACGATCCAGACAGCGGGCTTCGTGGAGCTGGTCTCTCCTACACGGAGTTTAGCTACATGCTTTTGCAAGCTTGGGACTTTGTCCACTTGCTCGACTCGCTCGATTGCCGCGTGCAAATTGGGGGCAGCGACCAGTGGGGCAACATCACAGCCGGGATCGACCTAGCCCGTCGCCTGCGGGCCACGGATGTCTTTGGATTGACGTGCCCGTTGCTCACCAAAGCCGACGGCACAAAAATGGGCAAAACGGCCTCTGGCGCCATCTGGCTAGATCCTCGTCGCACAAGCCCGTACCGCTTCTATCAATATTGGATCAATTTAGACGACAACGACGCCGGCTGCTGCCTCGAACGGCTCACCGAAATCCCGCTTGAGGAAGTCCGTGGACTGGATAGCCTGCGGGCCACACACCCAGCCGCTCGTGACAGCCAAAAACGCTTGGCCGAAGAACTCACTCGGCTGGTACACGGCGAGGATGGTCTCGGCTCGGCCCGGCAAGCCACTGCCATTTTTTTTGGTGCCGAAATCGGCGGGGCCGATGGGATCGCGATGGACGATGCGTTGCTCGCCGAGATCTTTGCCGACGTGCCGAGCCGGGAGTTTGCCCGGACTGTGCTGGACGGTGATGGCCTCCTGCTCATCGAGGCCATGGAGGCCACTGGCCTGGCCACAAATCGCTCGCACGCCCGCCGTACCATTGAACAAGGCGGCGCGTCTGTGAACAACCGTCGCATCGCCGACGTGGCCTACCGCCTGACCGGCCAAGATCTTTCCGGCACATCAACGCTCGTGCTGCGCTCGGGCAAAAAATCGTACGCCATAGCCCGCTTCAAGTAGCAGTCGCTTCCGTGGCCAGCGAGCAAGGGCTCTCTGGCTCACACTCAAAACTACTCCTTGACGCGTTCCAAATACTCGCCTGTGCGGGTGTCGATCTTGAGCAGGTCGCCCTGATCGATAAAGGCTGGCACGATCACTTCGGCACCAGTCTCTAACTTCACAGACTTGGTGAGGTTAGTCGCTGTGTTGCCTCGGGTGGATGGCTCGCCGTATTCAACTCGCAAAACCATGTGGTTCGGCGGCTCCATTGAAATCGGATTGCCATTATAGAGGAGCATCGAGCAGACGGTGCCTTCCTTAAACCATTTCCAGGAGTCGTCGACTTGCTCCTTTGACAACTCGTACTGCTCGTACGTGTCGTTATCCATAAATACAAACATATCTCCCTGCTTGTAGAGAAACTGCGCGTCGATCGTGGCGATGTCGGCTGCGTCGAGGGAGTCGCCGCTTTTGTAGGTGCGATCCAAAACAGTTCCTCGCAGCAGGTTCCGCAACTTACACTTGTAGAGAGCCTGCCCCTTGCCGGGCTTCACGAAGTTGCACTCAAACAAGATGTATGGGTCGCCGTCGATCTGAACTTTCAGGCCTTTTTTGAATTCGCTTGTGTTATAGGAAGCCACTGTTCTATTTTTCTCCAGTTTTCGCCGGGGCGTTTCCCTGATGGGAGTTTGCCCCGTATTCTGAGCGTGCGTTGGTATTCCATCTGCTGCCCCGACAGCGGGGCAAACATCCACAAGCGTCGCCGCCGCGTTGCAAACTGTCAACGACCTGCCGCGAGCCTGCGGTCCTAAAGCCCGTGACACCACCACAGGACACCCCGATGCCTGCCGCACCCCTTCTACCAACACCACTGCTGCCGCCACAGCCAAACGCCTCGCACGGCCAACGCTGGCAGCGGGAGTTAGCCGAGGCCGTTCGCGACCCCCTCGAACTCTGTCGTCTGCTGGGGATTGATCTCTCGCTGGCCGATCAAGCGAGGTTGGCAACAGGTGTATTTCCGCTGCTTGTACCCAGGTCGTTCATCGCTCGCATGCGACCGGGCGACCCCAGCGATCCGCTCCTTGCGCAAGTGCTGCCGCTGGCGAAGGAGCGAGAGAACGTGGCTGGGTTCTCGGCCGATCCACTGGCGGAGATGGATGCGTTGGCTTCGCCTGGACTGGTCAAGAAATATGCGGGGCGGGCACTGCTGCTTGTGACAGGAGCCTGCGCCATCAACTGCCGCTACTGCTTCCGCAGGGAATTCCCCTATGCAGAAAGTGGGGCCACGCAGGCGGGCATCCAGAAAGCAATCGGTACGATTGCCGCCGACACAACGATTCGCGAGGTGATTCTCTCCGGCGGCGATCCGCTCCTGCTGGACGACGAGCGACTGGAACGGCTCGTCCTAAAAATCGAGGCAATTCCTCACGTGCGTCGACTGCGGATCCACTCCCGATTGCCGATCGTGCTGCCACAGCGTGTGACCGACTCGCTCGTAGCGATTGTGGCCAACACGCGACTGGCCACGGTTGTGGTGGTGCACGCGAACCATCCCGCCGAACTGGATGCCACCGTG
>CAIRDU010000372.1 GCA_903877395.1 uncultured Planctomycetaceae bacterium | reverse complement strand
GGTGGGCTCGGGCTTGGTGGGCTCGGGCTTGGTGGGCTCGGGCTTGGTGGGCTCGGGCTTGGTGGGCTCAGGCTTCGCGGCTTCGGGCTTGGCCGCAGGTGTCTGCGGCATGACAGACAGTTTAAATTTGCCAAGCGTGTGCGTGCCGTCGGCATACTGCTGATCCAGCGTGAAAGCCAGCACGCCACCGGCTGGAATCTTTACGTCTGGCGCAATGTCAAATGTGGCAGCGTGCGCCTTGCCGGTCTCGCCGCTGACGCCCCAGCCAGTTTCAGGCTTGTCGTCGATGGCCCCTGCCACGCCGTAGCCACCCTGCTCAAAGTCGGCCTTGGCACCGGAAAATTTCACGGGTATGGGGGTTTCGTTGGATCCTGACGGGCCAAACAGCACGCCAAAACGACTCACCACAAAATTGCCTCCGCCAGCGCGACCAGGCCCCTGCGCGGGCAGGCTGGCATCGGGCAGCGCTTCCAGCCGGAAAGCCTTTGGTTCTACGCCGGCGGGTACAACGGCCTTGAGCGTGTAGGTATCTTTGGCGAGGTTGCCAGTCACGGTGACAGTGCCATCGGCCGCGATTGCACCGGTCGCGTTGGCCATGCTTTTAAACTCCGTGGGCACCAGCACCGCCCATGTCACAGACGCCGCTGGGGAAACTGCTGGCGATGGAGGGGTTGGCGTTGGTGGCGGCGGCGGTGGTGGCGGTAGGAGCTTTGCAACGGGCGTTGGGAGGAGGCGACCGCCTACGTGGCTACCCACAAACAGCGTCTTGCCGTCGGGGGCAAATTTCACGCACCACACGCTCGACTTGGCCGCCTCGGGCCCTTGCTGTTCTCCTTTGGCCTTGATGTCCCACAGTTTGACAGTGCCATCGAGGCTGCCGCTGAGTAACCGCGTGCCGTCTGGAGAAAACGCGGCGCTTGTGACCCAATCTTTGTGGCCAGCAAGCGTGGCAAACTCTTTGGCATCCGAGGATGTCCAGAGCTTGATCGTGCGATCAGCGCCGGCCGTGGCCAGCGTGGCTCCATCGGGCGAGTAAACGACGACCCAGAGGGCATCGGTATGGCCTTCCATCTTGCTCTTCTCGGTGCCTGCCGCAGCGTCCCAGAGCTTCACGAGTTTGTCGCCGCCGCCGGTGGCAATCGTTTTGCCATCGGGCGAGAAAGCAACGCTCGTGACAGGCCCGGCATGCGCAGCGATTGTCTTGAGTTCCTTGCCGTTGGAGGTGTCCCAAACCACAACAGTGCCATCTTCGCCGGCGGTGGCCAATCGCGTTCCATCGGTGGAAAAGTCGAGCGATCGTACCCAGCCTTTGTGTTTCTGAAGATCGCTTTTGAGGGTGCGAGCCGGGAGGTTCCAGAGCTTCACAAGGCCGTCGTATCCCGCCGTAGCGGCCAGCGTGCCGTCCTTCGAAATCTTGACGGCCCAAACCGCTGTTGGGTGGCCAACCAGATCTCCCACCCGCGTCCCGTCGGCCTTCCAGACGATCACATCGCCGGGCCGGTAGAGGAGGCTCTCGCCGCCGGCCGTGACAAGCGTGGCTCCATCGCGCGCATAATCGGCCGCGATCACCCACCGCGACAATTCGGTAAGAGTGGCCGCAGGGGGCGGTGGAGTTGCGGGAGTCGCTGCAGGTGCGGCAGCCGGTGCGGGATTGCCACTGGCAATCCCTAGGGCTATGGCCACCACGAGGCTTTTTCCGATGAGCACAACGGCTTGCGAAACAATCCGGCACACTGTGCCATACAACGCTGTGCGATTCATCTTCGGGTTCTCCATTGTTCTGTTCAATACGTGTCAGTGTGTCGTCGCTGCAGAGCCCCGATTGGGTTCGCAAAGGCCCTCGAAGAGTATAACTCAAGGAGTATAGTTGCTCCCGTGACCCCGTTCAAAAGAGCCGCAGAGAAAATTGCCATGAAAACACGTTCCACAGCGACCAATGCCGCCGTTTCTCGCCGGGTTGTGTTGGTGGCCAGCGGCGACTTGCGCGAAGAGGCCAACCGAGCCTGTTGGCCCGCACAGCAGGCACTCGAGGCCGATGTGGGCCGAGCGCTCGCTGCTGCGGGCTGGAAAATGGAGCGGGCGCATGCCCCGTCAAAGGCTCGCGGCCACGGCTTCATTGCCAGCGCTCGCGAGGGAATCGATGTGTTTGCCACGATCGATCCGACCGCGTGTGTGGTCGTGGCTGAGGCAGTGTGGCAATATTCCAATCACGTGCTTCCAGGACTCTCCACGCACACCGGCCCGATCCTCACGCTTGCAAATTGGTCGGGGCAGTGGCCCGGCTTGGTCGGCATGTTGAATCTCAATGGATCGCTCACAAAGGCAGGCGTGCCCTACGCCACGCTCTGGGCCGACGACTTTTCCTCCCCCAGTTTTCATCGCCATCTGCAGGCGTGGCTCGACACAGGTCACGTGCACCACGACACCAGCCACGTGGTGCCGATCGAACAGGTTGCTATCCCACGAAAGCTTTCGCAAACAGCCGACGCCATTGCGGTCGATCTGATGCGACGCAAGGCCTTGATGGGCATCTTTGACGAAGGGTGCATGGGGATGTTCAACGCGATCATTCCCGATCGCCTGCTGCACGCGACGGGCGTGTTTAAAGAACGTCTCAGCCAAAGCGCGCTCTATCACGCGACGATGCAGGTGTCGGATGGCGAGGCCCGCGATGTTTTTCGCTGGCTCGAAAAAGCGGGCATGCACTTTCACTTCGGCCGCGACGAAGTTCGCGATTTGACGCGGGCCCAGGTGCTGCTGCAATGCAAGATGTATATCGCTACGGTGCGACTGGCCGATCGCTACGGTTGCGATTGCGTTGGCATCCAATACCAGCAGGGGCTCAAAGACCTGCTTCCGGCCAGCGACTTAGTAGAGGGGATGCTCAACAATTCCAAGCGGCCGCCGGTGGCAGCCGAGGGTTCTTCCAAGCCGCTTTTCAAAGGCAAGCCGCTGGTGCACTTCAACGAAGTCGACGAGTGCGCCGGCCTCGATGGCCTGATCACCCAACGCGTTCACGAAGCCTTGGGAGAACCGGTGGAAAACACGTTGCACGACATTCGCTGGGGCGACTGGGATCTTTCGCGATCCACCGATCAGTGGGTGTGGGTGTTTGAGATCTCTGGCGGCGCCCCGCCGGCGCACTTTGTGTCGGGCTGGAAAGGCGCGCATGGCTACCGCCAGCCGCCGATGTATTTCCGGCTTGGTGGTAGCACGCTGGCCGGTGTGAGCAAGCCGGGGGAGATCGTTTGGAGCAGAATCTGGGTGGACTGTGTCGGCGGTATCGAAAAGCTCTGCATGGATATCGGCCGAGCTCACGTCGTAGCGTTGCCGGCAGAGGAAACCCAGCGGCGACTGGAGGCGACGACGAAGCAATGGCCGATCATGCATGCGATTACGTATGGCATCTCGCGCGATCAGATGATGGCCCGTCACAAAGCCAACCACATCCAAGTGGCCTACGCTAGGGATGCCGGCGGCGCTGACCGTGCGGCCCTCGTCAAAGCCGCCGTTGCGAGATCACTGGGCATTGAAGTGTGCTTCTGCGGCACGCGTGCGGCCGGCATCTCTCCCTCGCTCCGCTGGGACTCGGTCGGCTAGCGGGCCGCGGATACAGTGCTGGCTGGACCGCACGATGCGGTTCCGGGTGCGTAGCACTCGGATGAAACGGACGTTTTGCAAGTGGAAAAAGCGATTCATGGCCGGCAGGACATGAATGACTTTTCCCTCGGGGCGGCTCGCTGCAGGGGTTACCGCGGCGGCTCTCGCGCTGCAGCCGGCTCCGAAATGGCAGCAGTCTCATCGGGTTTTCTTTTTCTCTGCGTGCGACTGCCTGTAAAACAGCAGAATAGTTCGGAACACTTTCATCCCGTGTGGCAAACGGTTACACCAAACGCTTTGAGCCAGAAGCCGCCCAAAGCGGGCTTCGAATGGGGCATCGACAGGAGTTCTCCCGCTGGCATGAACACACCAGGCTATCTCAGCATCGATGCCGGCACGCAGGGGCTGTCGGTTCTTTTTACCGATGAGTCACTGCGGATTCTGGGCACCGGCCAAGCCGCCTACAGCATGGTGCCTAGCCTGGCGGCGGAGTGTTACGAACAGTTGCCCACCGACTGGGAACAGGCCCTCGCCGATGCAGTCATCGATTTGCGGTCCAAGCTGGATGCCGCGGGCATTGGCATGGATGTGCAGGCCATCGGTATCTCCGGCCAGATGCATGGCGAGGTGTTGGCCGATACGAGTGGCGCATCCCTTGGATCTGCGAGGCTGTGGTGCGATAGCCGCAACGAGGCGGAGGGAAGCGAACTGACGGCGCGGCTGGGCGTGAAGATTCCCAAACGTATGACGGTTGCCCGTTGGCTCTGGACGATCCGCAATCAGCCCCAAAAGGCAACGCAGGTCGCCCGCATCACAACGCCCGCTGGCTGGATCGCCTACCGAATCACCGGCCAGTGGCGGCTGGGCATCGGCGATGCGGCGGGAATGTTTCCGATCAATCAGGCCACGCTCGACTACGACACGCGGTTGCTCGCCGACTTTGAATCCCTTGTGGCTCCAAGTGGTTTGGCCGTGCGGCCGCTTCGGGAACTGTTGCCGCAGGTCCAGCGAGCCGGAGGGGATGGTGGTAGCCTCAACGCGCATGGGGCTTCCGTGCTGGGCCTTCCTGCAGGCATCCCTGTGGCACCAGCCGAAGGCGATCAGCCGGCAGCGCTGACTGGATCGCTGATCGGCGCAGCCGGCATGGTGTCGATGAGCTTTGGCACCAGCGTGGTCGCAAACTCCGTTGGCGACCGGCCGTTTACGGGCGTGTCAAAGGCGATCGATCACTTCTGTGCCCCCGATGGCAAGCCGATCAATATGGTATGGCTCCGCAATGGCACGACGTACATGAACACAGTCGTCGAGATGTTTGGCAAGGCCAGCGACTCTGGTGGCAACGCCAGAGCCGCCGGATTTGCCGCAGTGATGCCGCAACTGCTGGCCGCGTCTGCCGACTGCGGTGGCCTGCTCGCGCTTCCATTTATGGACGACGAGCCGGGCGTGGGTGTTGCGCACGGCGGCACGGCCTTGGTCGTCGGGCTCAATGCCTCGAACGCCACGCCTGGCAACGTGGCTCGGGCAGCCTTGCTGGCCACAATTTTTAATCTGCGAGTGGGCAGCGACCTGCTCGACTCGCAGCATTTTCCCCGCACAGAAATTATTCTCTCAGGCGGCCTCACCCAGACGCCGGCACTCGGCCAGATCATTGCCGATGCATTCAACACACCATTATCGATTCTTGAAGGTGCAACAGAGGGCACCGCATGGGGCGCCGCACTTCTAGCAAAGTTTCGTGCAAAAACCCTTTTGGGTCACCGCGATGAATGGGCCGAGTTTCTGTCAGCACATGCCACAGGAAAAACGCTGCATTTTTCTCCGTCGCATTCTGCGGCCGTGGTCTACGAAGGCATCTACCGTCGCTACCGAAGACTGCTTGATCTGCACGGTGTGATTCACACTGCAGTGACGGAATAAATCTCCAGCAGGTACCGTGCGGATTCCTGCGAAAATTGGCCACCCGATCCCATCTTTTAACTGCGGGCGCAGAGATCGCCGCGGCATCTGCAGACTGGCCTTGATCAAACCGCGTTGCTACCCGTCCAACGGACTGCGAACGCCTAGGCCTGGCTTGGTCATGACGTGGGTGTAGATTTGCGTTGTGCTTCCATCGCTGTGGCCGAGGATTTCTTGGACGGTGCGAATGTCTGCTCCTGCCTCCAGTAGGTGCGTCGCGAAGCTGAGGCGGAGCGTGTGGTCGCTGGCGGGCTTGGTCAGGTTCGCCAGTTGGACAGCTCGTTTCACCGTCCGCTGTGGGTGCGCAGCTGGTCGGCCAGCGATTTCGGCAAAACGGTTACCCGATCCTTGTTTCCCTTGCCACTTCGCACGGTGATCGTTCCGCGTGTGAAATCCACATTCTTGATTCGCAGTCGCACGCACTCCATCAACCGCATGCCGGTGCCGTACAACAGTCGGGCCATCAGTCCGTAGGTCCCGTCTCAATGCACCAACACCCGTTTCACTTCATCCCGCGTGAGCACCGTGGGAAGTCGTTTCGGTCGCTTGGCGCGGATCAAACTCACCAAACTCACCTGGATCGCAACGCACTCCCTCCCGGTACATGAAGACAATGGCGCTGGAGTCTTGATTCTGTGTCGATGCGGACACGCGGCGATTCATGGCCAAATGCGTCAGGAACGCACGAACCTCGTTCGGCCCGAGTTCCTGCGTGTGCCGCTTGTTGTGGAACAGGATGAATCGCCGCGCCCAGGCCACATAGGCCTGCTCGGTCCGGTAAGAAAGGTGTTTCAGGCGGTAAGCATTTGCTGCTAACTGATCCAAAAAAAGAGGTTCACCGACACCTCGGCTGGGCGATGCCAACGGCGGCTACGGCGAATAGGATGGAGGCAGGGGAGACTGCAGCGTAGCAAGAGAACTTGGGTTTGGTGCGGTATAGTATTGCGAATACAGAGGCGATTCGTAGCGGTTGAGAACATCTTACTACGAACTGATCTTCGCTCGGCCGTGGAAGTGCGGCAATTTTTTACCGCCACGAGTGAGGTTGGCCTAACTAGGCGTTGGAGCAGCCTCGCGATAGCGTCCTGCGGTATGGTTGGTCTGTTGGTCGCGAGCTGCTCAACTTGGTCGTTAGGGGCTGTCGATTTAGATGCACACGACGCGGAATCCATTGCTCATTTGCATCGGCCTGCTGACATCCGTTGTGCCCACGGCTCTTCTCTTCATGCGCATGAATATCTACTTCTTTGTGCCGCTCCTTGTGGGGCTTGGATGCATCGCCATTGGCAGCTTGAGTATGCCGCGGGCCGAAAAGCGAACGAGCATGGGGCTTGGCAGCTTCTTGTGTCTGGCTGCTTCTATTGGCCCGTTCGCCCTGGCGGCGTATTCGAACCGGTCTGGTAAGCCGATCAGAGTCGTTCTTCCGGCGAACTATAGCGGCCAGTTTTCGATCGTGAAGAATCGTGCCGCGGGGCAAGGCCTGCAGTTGCAGCAAGGTGAGTGGGCCTTCGTAATACCTGAAGGCGGCGTATTGTTGGTGAACGAGGACTATCCATTCTGCATGTGGCACAAAGAAACATTCATTTACTCGGATGGCCGCCCCGTCAATGTCGAATCGCTTGGGACCACGGTGGGAACAATCAAGACCGGGCCAGGCAGTTCAAGAGGTAGCACTGATTACGAAGGGACTACCCACCGCTGGAAAGTGACGGAAGTTCCCTAACCACGCAATGCAGCGGACTCGCAATAAAATCCGGCGGTGTGGATAATCCTTTAGTCGCGAGTCGCTGATTGCTGTCGTTAGCCCTACCGAGTGCATAAACACATGGCACTGATTCGAGTGATTGCAACCGTCACCGGCGTAGCCATCTTCGGGATGCTGCTAGGTGCTGCCTTTGGCTGGATCGCGGCCACGATCGCTCCGTCGTTCTTTTCAAGCATCATCCCCTGGAAGAACATCGAGCCGGTTGGTTTTGCGACGGCGCTCGAGGCGTTCGCATTGATTCTCGAAGCCATTTCGTCGTGGCGTAAACGCGGACAAGAGGGCTAACCAATCGCTGGATCAGACAGCGGATAGAATCCAGCGGTGACGCAGAGCCCGTGGTCCGCCGCTGATCAGCTCACGCGTTCGGCGTTACTCACGCACCGAAAATGAAAACCAAGAAAGCACCGCAACTTTCCACCCATGTCCCCCGCAATGGGCCGCGCATTCCTGACGCGCCGCGCTCAATTCAGAAAGGCAGTTCGCTCGCCGACCTGCTCGGTCGCGAGTCCGTCGATTGTCTGGTGCATAATCTCACGTTGGCTCACTCTTCTTTTGATGGCGATTCGTTTCGGTACGCGGCTCTGCAAGATTTGGGGCCACTCGGGATTATCCAACGCGGACAGCATCTCGCCCGCGTTCTTCGCTCCCATTTGCCGAAGATCTACGCGGACGCCGTGGCTGTCTTGATTCGTTCGTTAACCCCACCAAACGAAGAAACGGAGGGCTTGGGGCTGGGTGTGTTTTTCTATCTGCCGCACGTCAGTTTCGTGGCTGCCTACGGGCTTGATGCCGAGGGGAACGACCGACGGGACCCGTTTGAAGTCTCAATGACGGCGCAATACGAGTTGACGCGGCGGTTCAGCGCAGAGTTTTCCATGAGACCGTTTCTCATTCGGCATACGAAGAGGACGCTGGTTCGGCTACAGGAGTGGACGCTTGATCTCGATCCGCATGTGCGGCGGCTTTGTTCCGAGGGCGCGCGGCCGCGCCTGCCGTGGGCGATGCGTATCCCGGCCTTCATCCAAGATCCTCGCCCCGTCCTACCCATCATTGAGGCTCTCAAAGACGACGAGAGCCTCTACGTGCGCAGAAGCGTCGCCAACCACATCGGCGACATTGCCAAAGACCATCCAGAATTCGCATTCGAGATTTGCGAGCGATGGTTGACGGGGGCTTCGGTCGAACGAAAATGGCTCATCCGCCACGCCCTCCGGCACCCAGCGAAGAAAGGCGTGAAGGCGGCACTGCGCCTCCGCGAACGCGCAAAATGATGGCTTACATCTCATTGTTCACACGGCTCTTGAACTCGACCGCAACGCCTAACAATGCGGCGTAGTCGACGCCGCTGCGCCGCTGATCGCGACCGTTCTCTAATCTGCTTAGCTAAAGAACACTTGTGGTTTCAATTGAGCCACGTTCGGACGTTTCATCATGAATGCTTCTCAGTACACTGCCGTGATTCGCCGCGATGGTAAATGTTGGATTGGGTGGGTGCAGGAGTTGCCGGGCGAAATAATGAAGAATGGTGGCAGCCACCGTTTTCTTACCACCGGGGCCAGAGGCCGCGACGCATCCACGCTTGGGTCCACGGGAGCCTGTGCCGCCAGCGCCGAGCGTGCACTGGAAATCTACAAGACTTATCCCACTCGTTCTCCCAGTAGGTTTCGTCGGGAATCCACTGCAGTCCTCGTGTCTGCGCAAGAAGCGTAAAAACGCTTTGGTCGTGTCGGTGTGCGCGAAATTCTGGGTGCTCGCCTGCAGGTGACGGCGAATTGTCAACGATCCGCACGTCTGCCACGCGATTTTCCCACTCTCGCACGAGGTCGCGCGTGATCGGCCCTGCTCGCAGCACGAGCACGCCCGCGAGCACCATCTTCCGCGCCCGCATCGCTTCTTCGTCGGCGTGAAACGCCTCAAGCGTCGCCCGCTTTGTCCACTCCCCAATTCGGCCCTCGAGTCCGAAAGCAAGCGTCTGTGACGGATGGCCTTGAGCCATATCCAGATACTCCTGCAGTCGGATGTGGCCTTCGGGATTCAAGGAGCAGCCAGCATCGCAGTAGATCAGTATGTCGCCCGTAGGAATCTCCGCCAGCACTCGGCGAATCACGTGAGGCTTCCAGGTCCAGAGTCCGAAGCCTTGCCGATGCCGACGAACCGTATCGGCATGCCGCTGCCAGTAGTCGGCAGAGAGCCACCGATCATCCACCGTGCGGATCGAGGCAAAACGATGCATCGCAGCAGCTTCGCGGTGGATCCGCGAAAGCGACCCGCCGTAACGCCGATTTGCAAACGAAAGAAAGTGCGTCGCGATCATGTCGATCACTTCACCGCGAGCATTCGCTCGAGTGCTGTGACAGCCCATCGGGCCGTTTCATCGTCCACGCGAATGACGTTGAGAGGCGTGCCCGCGGCCAAGTGCTCGAGGCTCCAACAGAGATGGGCCAGATCAATCCGGTACATCGTTGCACACATACAAATCACCGGCGAGAGAAACTTGATTACTTGCTCGGGATGATTTTGCTCCAAGCGTTTCACGAGATGCAATTCGGTGCCGATCCCCCATTGGGTGCCTGGGGGGGCCTGCTCGACCTGTTTGAGGATGTAGCTCGTCGAGCCGGCAAGGTCTGCTTTGTCGACCACCTCCATCGGACACTCTGGGTGCACCAGAATTTTTATGCCGGGGAAGTGTGCCCGCATTGCGTCAACATGCTCTGGACGAAACATCGCGTGCACGCTGCAGTGGCCTTGCCAGAGAATAACGCGGCTCTTGCGCAGTTGCTGTGCGTCGTTGCCGCCGAGCCGCAGTTCGTGCGGATTCCAGACGCACATTTCGTCCAGCGAAATGCCCATGCGTCTGGCGGTATTCCGGCCGAGGTGCTGGTCTGGAAAAAATAACACGCGAGTGCCTTTTGCAAACGCCCACTTCAAGACAGCTTCTGCGTTGCTCGACGTGCATACGATACCGCCATGCCTTCCGCAGAACGCTTTCAGGCTCGCAGCCGAATTGATGTAGGTGACAGGCGTGATGTCGGCGATATTGATCACGGTGCCGAGATCAGCCCAAGCGTCTTCCACCTGTTCGATGGCAGCCATATCGGCCATCGAACAGCCGGCAGCCAAGTCTGGCAAAACCACCGTGACCCGTTTTCCGCCACGAGCGGTCACTTGCTCTGGCCGATTGGCCAGAATATCGGCCGTTTCAGCCATGAAGTGAACGCCACAAAACGCGATCGCCTCGCAGTCGTTCCGCTCGGCAGCCGATCGCGAGAGTTGGTAGCTATCCCCCTGCAAGTCGGCATGTGCGATCACGCCATCCTGTTGATAATGGTGCCCAAGAATCACCAGTCGCTTCCCCATCTGTCGCCGTACTGCCTCGATCCGGGCCTCGAGCACGGCATCCTCAAGGCCTCGGTAGGCGGCCAGCGGGCCGGCGGCATCAGTTTTAGTTTTGGTGGGAGAGGGAGTCATGGATAGGCAAGTATACAGCCACCCGTGCGTTCACAGATCAAAACGCTATACTGCTGCCGCATCGAGGCCGCGGCCGTGGGGTCGTATGGCGACACTGGTTTTTATTCCCGGAAGGATGGCAGGAGCGTTATGGCGCGAAAAGTTGTGAATCGCAAGGAGCTCAGGGCCCAGTCGGACGCCGCAGAAGCTCGCGAGAAGTCGGCAAAAAAGTCGGCCAAGGACAAGCCCACGAAAGAGAAATCCGCCAAGGTAAAAAAAGAAAAGGTAGCCAAGGATCCAAAGAAGGCTGCCGCTAAAAAGCCCAGCCGGAAAAAGGTTGCCAAGGACGTGCGGATGAAGGCCTACTGGGGCGTCTTTAATCCTTCGATGAAGCGGTTGGTGCTCTTTGAGTATGCCGACAAGAAAGCTGCTGAAAAGAAGGCCAGCGATCTGACAGCTTCGTCGCGGGCAAATCACTTCATTCAGCTTGTCAAGGAAGCCATTACCGAATAGTCCCGAAGATCGCAGGGCAGTAGCGTAACGAGGTTTTTTGATGGTAAATAAAATGAATGCTGATGGTCAGATTGCCCGAGTCGCATCTAAAACGAGCTTTGGCATTGCAGCACCGATGCGATTTTGTTTATTGAAATGTCTCTGCTCCATCCTGCTGGCATTGATCTTCTTGGAAGCGGGCGGGTGTTCGGGAAAGGCCGTCAAGAAAAAAGGTGCTCCAGCCGGCAGCGGGGATGGCGATACAAAAGAAACCCTTCCTGCTATCGACCTCGATACGGCAATCCCTGTGGACGATGGCAAGATACGCGTTGCTTCGCCGATCGGGTGGACGCGGTCTTCGCGGTCCAAGGATTATCTCGTGCGGTTTCTGCCGGGGCCAAAAAAATCGTATCCATCCATCAGCGTGACGGTAGCCGATCCGCCGAATGGATTTGATGCAATCACCGAT
>CAIRDU010000371.1 GCA_903877395.1 uncultured Planctomycetaceae bacterium | reverse complement strand
TTGGATCCTGCGCGATAAACACTCGGTCTCCGGGCAGCAGTTGGTAGTTGGTCGCCGTTGAGCCGCCCTTCATGATGGCCACAATATCCACCGGCAACACCTGATCGCAGCCCATGCCTGAGGGGGCCGGCCGAGCAATCCAGATGTCTTTGCTGGAGAGGCGGGAGAGCCCGTTAATCCCGGCGATCGCGTCGAGCACTGTTTCGTTGCCTGTAACAGGAAATCGCACGACGTTGTCGCCCGAGCCAGCTCCTTCGGTGATCACGTAGTACACCTTCGAGTTGTAACTAAACACATCCAAGCTCACCAGCGGTGCATCGAGGTGTTTTGCCAACTGGGTTTCGATCGCAATCTTGGCTTGCTCCAATGTCATGCCCGTCACGAATACCGTCCCGTACGTGCCCAGATTCACAGTGCCGTCCGGGCCCACTAAATGTTCACCCGATATCTGCTGTTGGCCTGCAGCTTGGGCCAGCGTGAGCGACACCTGCGGTTCTTTAAGCACCCGTTTGAGATGCCTAAAAACAGCATCTTGAGCTTCCTCCAGCGATTGCCCTCCTACCATCATCTTGCCGTAGGATGGCCCCAGATCCAGCATGCCGCCTGGCTCCACGACATACAGCCCGTTAATTGGCTGTTCGAGGAGCGTGCCTTCCACGATCACTTGCAACGTGTCGAACGACTGAATCCGAAACGGCGGCTTGGGCACCACCCGCAAAGCGTCGATCAGCAGAATATCTGGCGGCTCAATGACATAGGGCGGGAGCGTGATCTTGGCCAACTCCTTGGCGGGCATCCGAGCGGGGTCGCCAGGGCAGTTGGCTTCCAGCGTCACCTTCTGCGTCAGCGATCGCTGGGGGCGACCAAATGTCTGGCAGCCCGTGCCCATCATCGCACACACCAGCAGAACCAGAAGCGAAACCGTCGCTCGAGCGGCTGTTTTTTTGTTCGTTGTATGGGGCATGGTTACGCTCAAGGCAAACTCCTTGCAACCGACAAAGTCGCTGCGATCGGTTTTATCGGCAGTCTCGGCTGCCAACATTCGGTCAAAACACACGGTGTTCCAAAAGTGGCGTAAAATAGGCTACGGGCTTTTTTTGCACAGGGCCCCCAGAGATTCAAACGTGCCGTGCCATCCCCCAATGCCTATTTTGCCTCAGCAACCCGATATTTTTCCTGCCAACCTGCTGGACGACTGGCAGATCGATTCGGGGCAGTCCGAGCTGGGCTTGGCTGGGTCTAGCCTGACGATTCCGACAGGTGCTGGCTGGGTAGCCTTCTATACGATTTCCCGCCGCGAAAAAGATCTGATGCGAAAACTACAAGCCGCAACGATCCCTTTTTACGCCCCGCTCATCAAGCGGCGGCTACACTCCTCTGGTGGTCGAACCCGGATATCTCATGTGCCGCTCTTCCCTGGATACGTGTTTTCCCTTGTTGACGACGATCAGCGGAGAGCCGCCCTGGCCACCAACACGATCGCCCGCTGGCTGCCGATCCCAGATCAGGCCCCGCTCGTGGCCGATCTGCGAGCCATCCAACGGCTCATTTCCACCGACCAACCGCTCACGCCCGAGGCCCGACTGTCTCCTGGCCACACCGTGCGGGTGCGTAGCGGTGCCCTGTGCGGCCTGGAGGGCACGGTCGTCAAGCGACACGGCGAACAGCGGCTCGTGGTGGCGGTGCGATTCCTGAACCGGGGCGTTTCCATGGAAGTGGAGGACGTAGACCTTGAACGGCTCTAAAATAAACTCGCTGCCCCAATTGAAAGCCCCTGTGGTGCGGATGCCTCAGCATCCATGAGGAACTGCTCCAGAAATACGGCTCACTGATCACGCAATGAATTTCCTGATTCCCCAACAACACCCGCGGTTGCGCCACTTCAGCTGGAGAATAGCTGGGCTATTGGCCGCGCACGCGATCATCTTCGTACTGGCTTACTTCGTTGCATTTTTCATACGCAACGATTTTAAGATCGAGCTTGGGTGGTCGATGATCTTCCTGCACAGCGTTGCCGGAGTGGTGCTTCTTAAGCTGTCCGTATTCTATTTGCTGGGCCACTGCCATGCCTCGTGGAAGCGGGTGGCTTTCGGCGATCTCACGACTCTGATTTGGGCCACCACGCTCTCCATGCTCGTGCTGGCAACGTTCGACAGCCTCTTTATCTCGGCTGGCAAAATCCCGGGCATCCAACGCGTGCCACGCAGCGTGATCCTGCTCGACTGGGGCACCACCATCCTCCTGCTCGGCGGCATCCGCACCCTGTGGCGAAGCATCCGCGAGGAGTTGCGGCCTCTCTTCAGCCGTCAGACTACCCGCTCGGCAATTATTGTTGGAGCCAACCAAGCCGGCGAACTCATTGCCCGGAATCTGATGTCGACGTCTCACAATCCCTACTACATCGTCGGCTTCGTGGACGACGATGCCTCCCTGCAAGACAGCCGATTTGCTGGCTTTGAGGTCCTTGGCCGCGTCAATCAAGCAGCTCGCGAAGTATCCAAACGCCGGGTGGATGATGTGATTGTGCAGTCGGGCAACATCTCCGGCAAAGTCTTTCGGAAACTGTTTGACGAGTGCACCGAAGCCGGCGCAACAGTAAAGGTGATTCCCGCCATCGACGAAATGCTTGGGAGTTCTGCGAGTGGCTCGCACGTTCGTCTCCGCTCGGTGGAAATCAAAGACTTGCTCCGCCGCGAACCCGTGCAGCTCGACGCCGACGCCATCCGCATGCTCGTCGAGGGCCGCACCGTGCTCGTGACAGGGGCTGGCGGCTCGATCGGCTCCGAAATCTGCCGCCAAGTGCTGCGATTCCGTCCTCAAAAACTGCTGCTGGTCGATCAGGGCGAAAATGCAATGTTTCTCATCGAGCAGGAATTTTCTGCGATGAAGCCCCTGCCTCCTTTTGAACCTTTGATTGCCGATATCACCGACTCCGATCGCATATCGCAGATCCTCGCCGCGCATCAGCCCTATGTCATCTTCCACGCAGCGGCTCACAAGCATGTGCCCATGATGGAGTGGAACCCCTCCGAGGCAATCAAAAACAACTGCCTAGGCACGCGGCTTTTGGCCCGCTTGGCCGACGAGCATGGCGTGCGCGAGTTCGTCATGATTTCGACTGACAAGGCGGTGAATCCGACTAGCGTGATGGGGTGTTCGAAGCTCATCGCCGAGCGATATGTGCAGGCCTTCGCCAAAACATCCCAGACCAAATTTATCGTGGTGCGTTTCGGAAATGTGCTGGCCAGCAACGGCAGCGTGGTGCCGACGTTTCAAGAACAGATCCGCCGCGGCGGTCCGATCACTATCACCGACCCATCGATCGAGCGTTATTTCATGACAATCCCCGAAGCCTCGCAATTGGTGTTGCAAGCAGCGGCCATGGCGCAGGGCGGGGAGATCTTTGTGCTCGACATGGGAGAGAGCGTGAAGATCGTGGATTTGGCCCGCGATTTGATCTCGCTTTCGGGGCTCCAACCCGACGACATCGAAATCGTGTATACGGGGCTAAGGCCCGGTGAAAAGCTCTTCGAAGAACTCTACTTCGACTCAGAGCGACGCGTTCGCACGGGCCATCCGAAAGTGTTTGCTGCCATGCATCGGCCCGAGGAACTGGCCGCCATCGAGACCTTGCTGGATGCCTTGCAAGAGACCCTAGACGACAGTCCAGAAGTGATCAAAGCGACGCTCCGCGATCTGGTACCAGAATACGGCATAGTCCCAGGCAGTCCCAGGCAGTCCCAGGCAACTAACGCTCTAGCATCGCAAACCGCTGACGGTCTCACAAAACGCGATTGAATCTCGCCGACTTTCACATGCCAAAAAATCTCTTCTCGGTAATTCCGGAACTGCACTCCATCGCAGACCCAGCGGCATCGGGCATTCGCGTGCCATTTGTGCGGCCCGTATTGCCCTCATTTGAAGCGTTGCGACCAGCCTACGAAGAGATCATCTCAACCGGCCGGCTCACGAAGGGCAGATTCGTCGAGCAGTTCGAGCAAGCAGTCGCCAAACACTTGGGCGTGCGGCATGCCGTGGCGGTGAGCAGCTGCACGATCGGTCTGATGCTCGTGTATAAGTCGCTCGACCTCACCGCAGGCAACTGTGGCAGCCGACGCCGGGCCATGGAGCCTTGCCCGGTTGGATCGATGGAGCCGCTCTCACGCTTTGGCATCGTGCGATCGGGTGGCCGCAACGAACCCGTGGGCGAAGTCATTATCCCGAGCTTTACGTTTCTGGCCGGTCCGGCGACGATCGTTTGGAACAACCTCCGTCCTGTCTTTATCGACGTTGATCCGATCACAACCAATGTCGTGCCGCAGGCAGTGGCCACCGCCATCACGCCTCGCACGGTTGCTATCTCGGCCTGTCACAACTTCGGTAACCCTTGCGATGTCGCCGCCCTAGAGGCGATCGCGATGGAGCACTCCCTGCCACTGGTGATCGATGCGGCCCACGGCTTTGGCGCGAGCCTGCATGGCAAACCAGTTGGCTCTGGGGCGACCGCACAGGTATTCAGTCTGTCGCCTACGAAACTGCTGGTGGCTGGCGAAGGGGGCGTCGTGGCCACCAATTGCGATTGCCTCGCGCACTTCGTTCGACTGGGCCGCGAGTATGGCAACGATGGCTCCTACGATGCGCTCTTTGCGGGAGTCAACGGACGGATGCCGGAACTGAGTGCGGCAACCGCCTTGGCTGGCCTGGATATTTTAGACACAGTCGCGGCGCAGCGTCGCGAGATAGCAACCCTCTATCGAAGCGAACTTTCGCACCTGCCGGGCATTGGTTTTGTAGAAGGGCAGCCTGGGGCGCAGTCCAGCCACAAGGATTTTTCGATTACGGTGGATCCTTCGCAGTTTGGAATGTCGCGAGATGGCCTGCGGCGGGCCATGGCTTTGCGAGGCATCGAAACTCGCACGTATTACAACCCGCCCTGCCACAAACAGACCGCATTCGAGCACTTTCACGACCGCCATCGGGCATTGCCCGCCACCGAGTTGCTCGCCGCCCGCAGCATCTCGCTGCCAATCGGCGCACACATCAACGAAGCAGTCGTGGCTGAAGTCTGCGCAACAATTGCCAACGCCAAATCGATGTAGGAGGGGCCTGTTCACCGCAGCCCACCCACACCCGTGATGCCATTGCTCATTTTTTGGTCTGTCTGGTGCGTAACGGCTCTCGTGGCCTCGGCCGTGTTGACGCGGCAATTGATCGGCTGGGCGATGGGGCGGGGCGTGATCGACGTCCCCAATGCCCGCAGCAGCCACACTCGCGCCACGCCTCGCGGCGGCGGCTTGGCCATCGTGGGGGTGGTCACCGTTGCCGCAGCACTGGCCGTGGTACTGCACCCGGAATCGATGGTGCCGATAGCCGGCGTGCTGCTGCCGTCGCTGGCCATCGCCAGCGTGAGTTGGCTGGATGATGTTCGGCCACTCATGAATCGCACGCGGTTGTTGATCCACATGCTCGCTGCAGTGGCTGCCACGGCCGTGCTCGGGCCAGTGTGTCAGGTGAACCTCGGCTCCTTTGGAACATTTGATCTGGGCATTGCCGCATGGCCGCTCACGCTTCTTTGGATCATCGGCCTCACCAACGCGTTCAACTTTATGGACGGCATCGACGGCATAGCGGGGATCACCGCGACGGTCTCAGGCTTGGCGATCGCTGTCGCGGCAGGCTTTTTTGGTGCCACCGCCGTGGCCGCAGTGGCTGCGGCATTTGCAGCAGCGTCGCTCGGATTTCTGTCGTGCAATTGGCAGCCCGCCAGGATTTTCATGGGGGATGTGGGCAGTGCATTTTGCGGCTTTTTGCTTGCCGTACTGCCGATGGCGGTGCCTCTGAAAAGCGAGCCTGCTGTGGCCTCGGTGTGCGTGGTCGCTCTCTGGCCGTTCATCTTCGACACGGCCTACACGCTGCTTCGCCGCCTATGGAAACGCGAAAATATTTTCCGGGCCCACCGCAGCCACCTCTACCAACGCCTCGCGATCGCCGGCTGGTCGCACAGAGGAGTGGCCAGTTTGTATGGGGGCATCTCTGCGATGAGCGCAATGGTAGCCATTGCTCCGCTGTTTGATCCGTCGGCTCGAGCAGCGGCAGACCGTGCCTTGCTCGCTGTCATGCTGATTTGCATGACGTTACTCGTGGCCCTTGTGCTGGTGGCAGAACGCCGCGAGGGCATTCCAGTCCCGGAGGTTCCCCATGCCTGAAAGCTTCTACGCCACTGGCTTCAAACGCATGTTCGACGTGGCTGCAGCAACCGTACTCGTTGTGCTGCTGCTGCCCGCAATGGCCGCGGTGTGGCTAGCGGTGCGGCTTGTACTCAAGTCGCCCGTATTATTTTATGACACTCGCGCCGGCCAAGGTGGCCGCCCCTTCACGATCGTGAAGTTTCGCACGATGGCGTGTCCCCCGATGCTAGGCGATATGAGCGACCATGCCCAACCGCTGCCCGATGCTCAGCGGCTGGGTGCCTTTGGGAAACTCTTGCGACGCACGAGTCTGGATGAATTGCCACAACTCTTGAGTGTGTTGGTTGGCGACATGAGCCTGATTGGGCCTCGGCCGCTGCCGCTGCGTTATATTCCGCGGTATTCAAGGAGGCAGGCCACGCGTCTCTTTGTCAGGCCTGGCCTCACCGGCTGGGCGCAGATCCACGGCCGCAACAGCCTCGACTGGCCACAGCGGCTTGAACTGGATGCCCGTTATGTGGAAATGCTCGACCGCTGGTATGCCCCGCTGGTGGATCTTTGGATCGTGCTCTCTACGGTCTTTCACGTTCTCTGGCAAGCACTCACCGGCCAAGGCATTGCGGCCGCTGGCTCGGCAACGATGCAAGAATTTTTAGGCTCAACAACCGACAATGGGCAATAGAGGTGGATGACGGATGGAAAACGCTCGAAAAAACAGGATTTTTTTCGAGTAAAAAAAGTCGTGGATGACTTTTTGAACCGACTGCTTCAGAATCCTTCGAAGCTCGATCGAGTGGTGTATCCTGCCGGCGGCTGTGCTTCTACGATTGCTGTGGGAAAACGTCTCCTTGTGAAAAGTTTTTGATGTCATCGCCCTCCACCGAATCTATCGCTGCTGCAATCGCGACGGCCATCACGGTTGTGCTGCGAGACACGGGCCGCGATCACAAAGCAGTTGAGCCATCGCTGCTACTGGCTGGCGACCTGGGGCTCGATTCACTCGACCTCGCCCAAACGATCGTACTCTTGGAGCGTTCGCTGGGCGTGGATCCTTTTCGGGCTGCCCCCCCAAGCGTCCCGCGCACAAGCATCCGCACCGTCTCCGATCTGATTGGTATCTACTCGACTGCCCTCATACCTCATCCATCATGATTCCATCTGCTCAAGCCACCGCCATCTCGCACTTGGCCGATGCGGCCGTGCACGACCGGCTCGCCTCTGCGATCAGCCTCGTGGCACGTGAATGCCCCAACCGCATAGCCATTGTGGCTGGAGCCGGGAGCGAGAGCCGTCACACAATCGACTACGCATCGCTCGCCACGGCGATTGCTTCGCTGGAACAACAGTTCGATGCGGCCCGACCCATTGGCATCGTGGCTCGCGCGAATCGAGTGGAGTCGCTCGTGGTGATCGCCGCGGCCTGCGGGCGGCAGCATGTGCCGCTGGCCCTGCTGGCCGACGACTCTCGCGATCTGGTGGGAGAGCTCCGCGATTGGACAGGGCTCGATGATTCGCTCGCGTTGCCGACGGGGCTGGTGCCTGCGTCTGGCCATGAGTTTGCCACAGTGCCACCGCACCTTGTTGTGGCCACCTCCGGCACCAGCGGCCCCCCGAAGCTTGTGGAACATTCTTGGGATTCGCTCCTGGCGGCGGCCCGGCTCTCCGAACAGTGGCATGCCCTGGCATGGCTGCTCGTTTACGACGCCACGCGGTGGGCGGGCACGCAGGTGTGGATGCAAGCGATGCTCACTGGTGGCAAACTCGTTGTGCCGGCCTCTCGCGATCCCGACTGTGTGGCGCGGGCAATCGCAGAAGAGGGGGTCACGATCCTGCCCTCCACGCCCACGCTGCTGCGGCGACTGATCACATCGGGCGATAGAGCGATTCTGAAAAAGGCGCAGTTGGATCGGATCACGCTCGGCGGCGAGGCGGCCGACGCATTGCTTTTGG
>CAIRDU010000370.1 GCA_903877395.1 uncultured Planctomycetaceae bacterium | reverse complement strand
TGCATGATTTCTCCTTACACCTTCACACGAAAGATTGAGGAACAAAACAGGAAAACAAAATGAAAAAACAGCCCGCCAGATCAGCCCCACGCTCGTCGTAGAAACGCCAGCCAATTGCCCCGCATCACGTTCTGGATATCGGCCGAGGCGTATCCCCTGACAGCCAGCATCTGGGGCAGACGCGATATGTCGGCGATCGTGTGCAGGTCGGCAGGGCTCTGCTCAGTGCCAAAACCACCGTCGAGATCTGTACCGATGCCGATGTGGTTGGCGTTGCCGGCAATCTGGCAGATGTGGTCAAAGTGATCGATCATCACTTCGAGTGTGCAGTTTGTATCTGCGGGCAGAGTCTTGCCTCGCACCCACCCGGGCACCATCATCCACGCATCGAGCGCCCCGCCGATCACCGCGCCTCGATCGACGAGCGCCTTGATCATCGCGTCTGAGAATTGCCGGTTGTGGTTGACCAATGCGCGGCAGTTGTTGTGGCTGGCCCAGACGGGCCCCTGAAAAATATCTAGGGCCGACCAGAAACATTCGTCGCAGAGGTGGGTGGCATCTAAAATCATGCCCAGTCTGTCCATTTCGACGAGCAGTTCGCGGCCAGCCTGCCCCAGAGGCGCGGTCGCATCGGTGCCGTAGGCATAGCGGCCGGGACCATAGTGGGCAGGCCCAACTGCCCGCAGTCCATATCCGTATGCCCGCTCTAAGTGGTGCAGCGTGACGAGGGAGTCGCCGCCTTCCAGCGACAGGATAAAGCCAACGGGCAATCGCGACGTATCTGTGTGCTGTTCGGTCGCCTGCGTCCACAGAGCAGAGTGGGATTCGAGGGATGGCAGATTGGTGATCTGCACCATTTCGCCCGCCTCCTCCATCGCGGCATACCATTGAAACTGGGCCTGCGTCTGCGCCCAGGCTTGCTCGGGCGAATGCCAACCTGGCAGCGGATTATCACTGGCCACATATCTGGCAATCTGCGTGGCCACGACAAGGCCGATCCCGCTTGTGCGCAGTTCGGGCAGCGAGACGGTGGCGCTGCCGCGGTCGGGCTTGTCCTTCAGACCACTGGCCTTTTCGCGGGCGTTGATCTCGGCCACAGGGAGCCGCAGGTCGCGGTTCCATTCCATCGCATTCATGGCCAGATCGAGGTGGGCATCAATTGTAAACATATTCGCTTTTTTCCATGCCGAGGTTCGCCAATGGCCGCTCATGTGCCAACGATGCGCCGAGTGAGGCCCACTCAACCAACTCCTCACTCAAATGAACTCAAAGAGGGCTTCGACCTCCACGGGAATGTCGTCGGGGAGCGAGCCCATACCCACGGCACTGCGAACGCCGACGCCAAGATCGCGGCCCCAAATCTCGGCAAACAACTCACTGCAACCGTTGATCACCGCCGGATGCTTTTCGAAGTCGGCAGTGCAGTTGACCATGCCGAGCACCTTCACAACGCGGTGAATACGGTCCAGCGTGCCAACGGCCGCGAGCAACGTGGCGAGGATCGTAAGCCCAACTTGGCGGGCCGCCTGCTTGCCGCCCTCCACGTCGAGATCGCGGCCCACGCGGCCTCGCATCAGCGTGCCATCCGGCAACAGCGGACCGTGGCCCGACACGTACAGCAACTTTCCCACCACGAGGCTCGGCGTGTAGACGCCCAGTGGCTTCGGGGCAGGGGGCAGCGTGAGGGCAAGCGACTCAAAACGTTTCTGTGGGGAAACCACCGCAGTCGTGGATGTCATTATGATCGAAAACCTTTCGGCAGATGAACGGGGCCAACACAGCCAGGCTGTGAGAATCCCATGAAAGAACTGTCTTGAATTCACGCTTTTTGGAGGCTCGTCGAAAACAGCGTGCGTAGTATTATGCCAGTAGCTCGGTTACAATGGCGAGTGGATCAGCCGTAGCCCGAGATTTTTGAGGCGAATCCTAAGCATATTCAATGTCAGCGCAGAAAAACGCACCGTATCAACCAATCGATGACCTCACCGCGCAAGCCTATCGCTCGCTGCGCAGGATGATTATCGACGGCGAGATGCCTCCAAAAACACGGCTTTCTCATCGCGTTCTGGCGACGCAATTGGGCATTGGCCGCAGTCCTGTGCGGGATGCTCTCTTGCAGCTTGAGGCCGAGGGACTCATTGAGCATCGCCGTTGCTCTGGGATCTATCTGCGGGAAATCACGCCCCACGAACTGGAATGCATCTACGAATTGCGAATCGTGAATGAGCCCTACGCAGCCCAAAAAGCGGCCCAGTTTGCCAACGCCAAGCACTTGGCATCCCTGCGAGTCATTTGCGATGCCATCACCGAAATTTCAAAGACACCCAGGCTAGAGGAATGGTTTGAGTCGCTGGAAAACAGACGCCGTTTCTGCCGGCTGGATATGGACTTCCACGCAACGGTGCTAGAGGCCTCTGGAAACACGATCGCCATCAAGATGTTTGGCAACGCTCAGATTCTTGTGCTGACGTTCGCGTGGGATCTGGGATACGGGAATCCTGCTTGGTTTGCAGGCATGGCAATACGCACGGCCACGAGGCACCAAGCCATCTTCGACGCCATTCGCAATCGCGATTCAGAGGGTGCGCGGATGGCGATGCAGGAACATGTTGTGTGGGCGATGAGGGAAGTGCCCGAGCATTACGCGGCCCTGCGCGAGGCTCAAACGCCAACGGAGTGAAGGCATCGTGCTCCACCCGCTGCGATTGGCCGAACACATCTACGGCGATCGAGAAGATGTACAGCAAGCAGTCTCCTATGAAAGCTTATTCTCTCGTCTGCACCGCGTCTGATTCTGCTGGCAGGTTTTTCGCGTGCGTCTGGATGGGACTCTGGATAGGCGTGGCCATTGAGACCGGTGCGCAGGGCAGCCCTCCTGTGGCTCCCACCGAGGCACTCTCGCCCGCAGACCAGCGGGCCGCTTTTCGAGTGCCTGCGGGGTTTGAAGTTCAACTCGTGGCCAGCGAACCTCAGATCCAGAAGCCGATGAACCTGGCCTTTGATGCCCGCGGACGGCTGTGGGTGACGCACTCAGTGGAATATCCGTTTGCGCAGGCCAACGCCGCGATTGCCCGGGATGGTCTCAGCGTGCTGGAAGGGTTTGGGCCAGACGGTCGGGCCACCAAATCAACGCTCTTTGCCGATGGTCTCAACATTCCCATCGGAGTGTTACCGCTGCCCAGTGGAAACGAGGTGATCGTGTGGTCGATTCCCAACATCTGGAAGCTCACTGATACCGATCACGACGGCCGTGCAGACCGCCGCGAAGTGCTCTACGGTGCGTTTGCCTTCGACGATACACACGGCGATCAAAACGCATTTCGCCTCGGCCTCAACGGCTGGGTCTACGCGTGCCATGGCTTCCGAAACAAATCCCAGATCCGGCTGCGGGGAGAAGGTGCCGTCGTCCTAACTATGGAGTCGGGCAACACCTACCGGTTTCGGCCAGATGGCTCGGCGATCGAGCAGGTATCGTGGGGGCAGGTCAACCCGTTTGGCATGTGCTTCGATCGGCTGGGAAATCTTTTCACTGCCGACTGCCACTCAAAGCCGCTGACGATGGTGTTGAAGGGTGGGTATTACGACAGCTTCGGCAAGCCCCACGACGGTCTCGGCTATGCGCCGCTGACCACCGGAAATGACCACGGCTCCACCGGCATCGCTGGTGCCGCTGTCTATGAGTCCCAGCAGTTTCCGCAACAGTTTCACGGATCCATATTCGTAGGCAACGTCATCACCAATGCCATTCACTGCGACACGCCCGCGTGGCGGGGCTCATCACCGTGGGTGGATAAGCCGACTGATTTTCTCACTTGCGACGATTGGTGGTTTCGGCCGGTGGACTTGCAAATCGGCCCGGACGGCGCGCTCTACGTTGCCGACTTCTACAATTGCATCATTGGCCACTACGAAGTCGACTTAAAGCATCCTCGCCGCGATCGGCACCGCGGCCGCATTTGGAGGGTGGTCTGGAAGGGCAACGCCACCCAAACTGTCTCGACTCAACCAACGGACTTCACTGCGTTGGGTATCGATGCTCTGGTTGTGAGCCTTGGCGACCCCAATCAGACGGCACGGCGGCTCGCCTTTGAGCAACTGCTTGAACGTGCGGCACGCCATCCCGCTGACGTAGTCGATGCGCTCTTGAAGGCAGTCGGCCCGCAGGCATCCGCTGGCGCGACTGATCGCAAGGCCATGGCACTGCGAGCCCTTGCCCGACTCGGCAGGCTGGATGCCCCGACCATTGCATGGGCCAGCGATGAATCCGCGGCAGTTGTGCGGGTGCATCTGGTGAAGGCTCTGGCTGGAATGCCCGATTGGGATGCAGCCCGTGGCGACTTTTTTCGCGCGAAGCTTCTGGACGCCGATCCAACTGTGCGACGCGCGGCAGCCGAAGCGATTGCGGAGCAGCCCGAACTGGCGTCGATTGCGCCTCTGCTGGAAGCATGGGCCGCAGCGGCCACTGACGATACGCAACTCATTCACTCGCTTCGCATTGCTCTGCGCAACCAATTGCCCGCTGCGACGCCCGACCAACTGGCTGGACTGGAACTGAAAGCAACAGCCTGGCCGCGGCTCATCGACGTGGCTGTCTGCGTGCCTGCTGATGCCACTGCCTGGTTTGCATTTGGTTACGCCCGCGAGCACAAGCTCGACCCAGCATTGATGGACCGCTGTTATGCAAGCGTGGCACAGCACTGTGGCGAAAAACGAGTCGACGAAGCAGCCACAACGGCTCAATCGCGGGGAGACAATAATCGTGTTGGCCAAGCCCGCGTGTTTGAGTCGCTGCTGGCCGGCTGGACACGCCGCGGCCGAAAGCTTTCGCAGGAAAGCGAACTGGGCAAGTGGGGCGCATCGCTTGCCGCCGCTGCACTCTCTGCGTCGGAAGATGCCCCAGCACCTCCCGAGAGCGAGCTTTTGCTATTCCTCAACGTGGCCCAACAGATGCAGCTCACGCCGCTGGCTGGACCAGTGCTGCGAGTGCTCGCCGATTCGAGCAGATCAGTCGCCGTACGTTCGCTGGCGGCGGCAACGGCTCTGGTACTCGACCAGTTACTCGACCAGTCGCGAGCCGCCGCAGCCCTTGCCGCGGTTGTGGTCAATGGAGCCGAACCGTCGGCCCTGCGGGCGGCGATTGCTCAGCAGCTTGGCCCACAGGGTTCTCGGACATCGGGGGAAGCGTTGAGCCTTGCGCTGGTATCCGCTCCGGCATCTCTGCAGCAGCCCATCGCGCTGGCTCTGGCAACCACGCCACAGGGAGCCGACGCACTCTTGCAGATCATCGGCTCGGGCAAGGCATCGGCGAGGCTCTTGCAAGATAAGCCTGTCATCGATCGACTCACAACCACAGGCCTCCCGACACTCGACGAGCGACTGGCCGATCTGACCCGCGATCTGCCTGCAGCCGACGAGCGGCTCAAGCAGTTGATTGGTCGCGTGGCAGCCCATCGGGCACAGTCGACGCCTTCGCCAGAGGCAGGCGCTGCGATCTATAAAAAAGCCTGCGTTCACTGCCATCGGATCAAAG
>CAIRDU010000369.1 GCA_903877395.1 uncultured Planctomycetaceae bacterium | reverse complement strand
GATCAACCAAGTTCACAATCGATGCCACAGAATGATTTTTCAACGTGCTAAACCATTTCTTTTTTACGAACAATGTTGTTTGCAAAAACTCAGAAGGCAGAATCCCACGAGAGTTTCGGCACTCAAGCAGCCAGAAGTTCAGTCTTTCTCGGCTTCAGATGCAAGCGTGCGATGCAAGCTTACAAAGAGTGAAGGATCCCCACAAGAGATGGGTGAGTGAAAGATCACATCGAAAGGAGTTGCTGCTAGATCGCATCTCGGATGCCTGTAGCGGCGACTCGGCAAACTGGAAAAGGGAGGCGAAGGGGTCGGCGAACGCTCGACGAGCATTGGGCCGCCGCGGCCCACGCGAGGAGACTTTTGCCGCCCCCGAGTCGGTGCTACACCAAAGTCGAATGCGCTCTAGAAGAGGGCCAAAGGCTAGGAAATTGAAAAAAGAGAGTGTTTTTTTTGCAACAACACAGCAGCCAAATGAACGCACATGCGAAGGCAACCTCACGCCAGTGCTCTCCCCGAAGAGTGGCTGGCTGACGTCGGAGTTTAGGCTACCGGGCGGCGGAAGTGGCGGTAGGCGTGCAGAACGTCGTGGAGATCCGACGAGACTGTGATCTCGTCGGCCGCAAAGTCGGACAGCCATGTGCGACTGCTCGCAACGGCATCTGCCAGCAAAGGTAGAATTTCGCCTAACTTCATTGTCACAGTGTTTGCATGCATCGATTCTCGCAGCAGCGACGCGGTCGGCTGATCCAAATTTGGACCGTTGTAGACGCGAAGTTTACGCATTCCCATGAGCACACTCCCTTGCTGTGGTGGTTGAACGGGAAGGTGTGTTGGCCGTTCGAGGCCAACTGTCATCTTGACTGGCACCGTCTCCCGCTAGGAGTTGTATCGGCATTGGTTGCCGTTAAAGTTTGGCTAAATCCACGAGTTGTATCGAATATGCCTACTGTACGTGGCGGTTTCGGTAGGCGAGGAAAGCAGGCAAGGAAAGGGAAGATTCCAACGGGCACCGTGGCCAGCAGAGGCCGACTATGCATCGCGGCGTCACAACTGTTTTGCCACGGGCTCTTCGCGACTCTATTGCGGAGCCTTGCCATTGTTGACCGTTAGGCTTTCCATTCTGCCGGCCCGGAATGCCGCCCCCATGGCCTTTGGCACAAGTGCCTCGGCCTGCAGCACTCGGGCCCTGTTTTCAGCTGTGGAAGCCTTCATCTCCTGCTCGCGAGCGATCGCAAAACTGCGGCGTTCCTCGGCTTTGGCTCTGGCCACTCGCGTGTCGGCCTCGGCTTGGTCAGCCTGGAGTCGGGCGCCGATATTTTCACCCACATCGATGTCGGCAATATCAATTGATACGATTTGAAATGCCGTCTGAGCATCCAAGCCGCGGTGCAGCACGGCCTTCGAGATTTGATCGGGATGCTCCATTACTTCGAAGTGACTCTCCGCAGAGCCGATGGAGGTGATAATTCCCTCACCGACTCTTGCGATAATTGTTTCTTCCGTGGCGCCGCCGATGAGCTGCTTGAGGTTGGTGCGGACAGTCACTCGGGCGCGGATCTTCAATTCCACGCCATTTTTCGCGACAGCCGAGAGCGTGGTTTTTCCGCTGGCGCTATCGGGGCAGTCGATGACCTTCGGATTCACGCTCGTCTGCACCGCGTCGAGTACATCGCGGCCAGCCAAATCAATCGCACACGCGCGGTCAAAATCGAGGTCGAGATCGGCGCGGTGGGCCGCGATTAACGCACGGATTACACGGGGCACGTCGCCGCCGGCCAGATAATGTGCCTCGAGCCGGCGCACCGAAACGTCGCGGCCAATCCCTGCCTGCGTGGCCATGATGTTTGCCTGCACGATTGTGCGGGCGTTCACTTTGCGGAGGCTCATTCCCAGCAGTTCGAGAAACGTCACCGGTGCCTTCGACCAGTAGGCCTGAAACCAAAGCTGGCCGTAATTAAAGATCAAAAGCAGCATCATCAGGGCGACAAGGCCCAGCACGAGGCCAGCAACCACGATCGCTGGCAGGGGCATTTGGAATGGCAGTTGATTCAACGGAAACCTCACGGCTCAGGTATGGGTGCTGATATGGATGCTTGCTGGCCAACAGGGACCACCTGCTGGAGAACCCCTCAAGCCTAGTTCGCGATGCCGCCAGATGAAAGCAGTTGGAAAATGCCGCTAAAAACGGCACGAATGGGAAGGGAATGTGGGTTGCGCGACGTGAGAGGGCCAGATTGAATGGCTGGCTAGAAAACCGAGTCACCCAACCAGTAGGCTGTGCCGAATGGATCTCACTCGCTTTATCCGGCCCGTGCCAGACTTCCCAAAGCCAGGCATTCTGTTTCAGGACATCACGCCGTTGCTCGCCGATCCTCGGGCTCTTGCTGTGGCCGTTGAGCGGATGGGAGAGCCTTGGCGGCACGCGAAACTGGACGCCATTGCCGCGGTTGAGGCGAGGGGTTTTTTGTTTGCCACACCGTTGGCATTGGCGCTGGGCATCGGCGTTATCCCGGTGCGAAAGCCAGGCAAGCTTCCGGCCGCCACGATCTCGCACGCATACAAACTTGAGTACGGCCACGACCGACTGGAGATGCACGCAGGCGTGCTTGCCGCAGGGTCGCGTGTTCTTATCGTAGATGATGTGCTGGCGACCGGCGGCACCGCCGAAGCATGCATGCGGCTGATCGAGGCTGGAGGCGGAACGGTGGTTGGAGCAGCGTTTCTGCTGGAGTTGGAACAGCTCGGTGGCCGCGAACGCCTTGACCCGCATCGCATCGAATGCGTGCTGACGTATTGAGCGTTAGGCGCGGTGCCGGAGTTGGATCGTTGCGCGTGGCACACCATCGAATTCGAGGGCCAAGCTGGCCAGCGTTTCCGACTCGATCTGCCTCACCCGCTCGCGCGTGAGCCCCAGCACCCCGCCGATCTCCTTGAGGGTCATCGGCTCATTCCCTTCGAGCCCAAACCGTAGCTTGAGGATCGTCGCGGCGCGGTGATCGATGGTTTGGATGCGCTTGAGCACGTGTCGCATCGTGTCGGCATCCAGCAGCACTTCTGCCGGACACTTCATGTTTTCGTCGCGAATGATATCGCCAAGCGACCAACCGCCGTCAGGCTGCTCAGTCTGCGGCGTGGAGTGATGCACGTGGATCGCTTTCTGAATGATCGGGAGTTTTTTTCGGGCCAGCCCAAGCATCCTCGCAATCTCTTCTTGGGTCGGCGTGCGGCCCAGAGCATCAAAAAGCCTTGCTGTGGCCCGACGCCATTTGGAGAGCAGCTCCACCATGTAAGCCGGAATCCGAATCGTCTTCCCGGAGTTAATCAGCGACCGTTTGATCGACTGTTTGATCCAGTAGCTGGCGTACGTGCTGAAGCGAGTGCCCATTGTGGGATCAAAGCCCTCGACTGCCCGGAGCAG